>JAOUNC010000087.1 GCA_029881175.1 Nitrospirota bacterium
GACCGATAGGATTGTGTTCGAGAGCCAACCGGACTTCGATTATCTCCATGCCATCACCAGAAGTGCTGAATACCCCGTGATTCACGAACGCAAAATTCTTTTTCTTCGTCCCGATTATTGGATTATTGCTGACCTTCTCATCGCGAAAGAAGCTCATCAGTATGACCTGCTCTTCCATCTTTCCTCGGACGCTCATAACCGATTAACCACCACGCTTCAACAGGACACATTGACGATTCAATCCCCCAATTTACTCTTGGCGCAACCTCATCATCCAGGTCAAATCCTCTCTCTCGGGGAAGGCTGGTTGGCGCCCACCTATGGCACCAAATATGTGGCACCGGTCATCAAATTTTCCCAACATGAAACCATCGCATGCTTCCATACCGTCGTCTTTCCTTTTGGGGCCATAGCTCCCGACTTGTCCATTCACACTCTTCCCGTGTCTGACCAGGAAATCCTCTGTTCTTCGATTTCAGCATTTGGGATGTGCGTGTCCTATCAAACCCACACTAGCCACTACCAAGACTACATTGCCTTTCGGCACTTAGGCACGGCCTCCGGTTACCGCATGCAAGACTGGGAATTCACACAACACGTCCACATCATCCGGACTAAGGGCGAGGGGACCATTGTCGCCCAACATTGCCTATAAGCGAACCATCTGATGCCATCCATCATGCAGAACGAACCGGCAACCGTCTTTGAAAAGTTCCATGACCCCACCTGGGTCAAACTGAGGCTGCAACATCGGCTTCCAAACATTGTCGGCTATGAAGGCATCATCCAGCATTGCGATATTTCTTACCTTCACTACAAGCGCTATCTCAAACCTCGTTCTCTCCATAAATCATTTTTGGCTCTTTGTTATGAGTTATCCATCACCGACGATCATGGATATATCCAACATTCCACCATCTTTGCCAAAGTCTATCTCGGCGATCAAAGTCGATTGGAGTATGCCAAGTTGATGGAGGAACGGGTCACCCAAAATGCCACGGACCAGCAACCACTCCATCTGGCTGACCTCAACATGATTGTCTGGTTGTTTCCCTCAGACCCTTCCCTTCCTCAACTTCCTGGCCTATTGGATCCGAGCCGAGTCATTCATTATTTTCCTCCTGGATACTGCCCTGTCCCACTCACCCATCCGACTCCGATTTTTCAAGTGACGCGTCACGTGGTCCACTATCGTCCAGAATGCCGTTGCACGATTCGCTATTATCTTCAAGGCGACCCGACCATTCCAGATTCTACCGTGATGCTCTTTGCCAAAACATTTAAGGACGATGGGAGGGAAATTTTTCAAAGGATGGAAATGCTGTGGAACCTCTCGCAACAGAACCCCAATACGATTAAGGTCCCTAAGCCTCTTTCCTACGATGAATCCATTCACACCATTTGGCAGGAAGGAGTGCCCGGACTTCCCTTAAGCGAGGTGATTCAACCCACGAATTATCACGACTATCTGCAGTCCGTAGGCCGTGGATTGGCCATTCTTCAGCAGAGTCCGCTGCCAAGCTCGTCCACAATCTTTAGCCATGATCATGTCATGGAGTTTCACAAAAAGGCTCAAAAACTTTCACAGGTGTTTCCTTCTGGATCCGAAGTTCTGCAAAAGTTGGGGGGAAAGTTGGAGGATCTAGCCCTATCCGATGGCCCGATTCCCACTCAACTGATTCACGGTGATTTTCATATCGGCCAATTACTCGCGGACAACACCCAGGTGACGTTTTTCGATCTGGATGAATGCGCCATGGGAGACCCCTTGCAAGATGTGGCGAATTTCCTTGTCGACCTCCATTTCCAGAAATTTTCCTCTGGCTTCAGGCAACAAATGACCGAATCATTCGTCAAAGCCTATACGGCCTCAGTCCCATGGGATGTTTCAGAACGGAGATTGGATTGGCATGCAGCCATCCAATTTACCAACAAAGTGTATCGTTCGTTTATCCAGCGCAAACCCAGCTTTGAAGAAGACTTTGACCGGTTCATGAATTTCTTAAAACAGAGCAGCCTATCAACAACGGAACACGCAAACCCTTGAGAAGCACAATGAGCCACTCAAAGAAAAATACGGTCATGTTTTACTGTCAGCATGTCCTGGGAATGGGCCATGTGATTCGAAGTTTGGAAATCATTCATGCCCTCAAGTCCTTTGATGTCACCTTTATCAATGGCGGAGCGGCACTCCCAGAACTTCGGCTGCCCCCATTTGCCAACATGATCAATCTTCCAGCCATTTCATCTGATGGGGAATTTGAAACGCTCCGACACGACGATTCTTCCCAATCCCTAGAACAGATACAAGGCGAGAGAAGGGACCTTCTTCTCTCCACCTTTGCCACCTTGCAACCAGATGTCTTGATCCTTGAACTGTTTCCATTCGGGAGAATCCGCTTTGCCAACGAACTGATTCCTCTCCTGGCCCGTATCCGGCTGAATGCGGCTCCCACCACCGTTGTCTGTAGCCTCAGGGATATTTTAGTGGGGAAATCTGATCAAGTTCGACATGAGGCATGGGTGTGCAGTCTCATGAACCGATACTTCAATCTCCTACTGGTACATTCGGACCCACGCTTTCAACAATTGGCAGAAACCTTTTCTCGCACTCAAGACCTGACCTGCCCCGTGGTGTATACCGGGTTTGTGGCTCAGCCTGTTGAGCCGAAACCCTTCGCCGAGCTTCCAGGCATCCCTGAAACCCCCAAAGACTCTCCGCTCATTGTAGTCAGCATCGGAGGAGGTCGCGTGGGATATGAATTGCTGGAATCCGCGATCAAAGCCAAGCTCCTTCTGGCAGCAACCGTTCCCTGCCGAATGGTGGTCTTCACAGGCCCCTACCTTCCACAAGAACAATTTGATGCCCTGCAGATCCTGACCCAAGAACATCCCCAACTCTCTCTTATCAGGTACAGCCCAGATTTTCTATCTTACTTAAACCTCGCTGATCTCTCGATCAGTATGGCCGGCTATAACACCTGCATGAACCTGGTCGCCACCAACACGAAAGCCCTCGTACTTCCCTTCAAGGGCAGAGGCAATGAAGAACAAACCATCCGCGCGAAAAAACTGGAGGCCTTGGGAATCGTCAGGATCATTTCTGAAGACAACCTGAAACCAGAAAACCTGGGCACCCTGGTGACGGACCTCCTCAACAATCCGGCACAGGACACAGCCCTGTCCCTCGATACTCAAGGGGCTACCAAGACGGCGTCGGTCTTGGAAAGCTTTCTAAAGCAGCGGCATAGGACACCAATGACGCAGGCTCAATCGGTCCCCAGTTCCACGAAATCCACACCCGACTGGCAACGGGAATTAACCCATTCACTCAACGCGCTTCAGGAAAGCGGGAAGATCATTCAATTGTTTTTGCGAGACGATGACATCGATTCGGACGAAGACACCCTACGCACCTTGTGTGATATTACACTTTCAAGGGGAATACCACTGAATCTGGAGGTCATTCCCGGCAACCTGACGCCCTCAACCATTCGTTTCTTGAAAAACTTGAAACGGATCAACCCTTCGTTGATCGAGCTGGACCAACATGGCTGGCGCCACACGAATCATGAACAAGAAGGACGAAAATGTGAATTTGGAGCCAGCAGAAACTTTCAAGAACAGCTGCAGGATATTGCGCGCGGCAAAGCCCTCCTGGAAGACGCCTTAGCCGAACGGTTTTTCCCGGTGTTTACCCCTCCCTGGAATCGGGGAACGGCCGATACCTTTCGCGCCCTTGATGAACTCGGGTTTCTCGTGCTTTCCAAGGATCGGGGAAAACAAGCGGTGACCGGGTATCGATTCCGTGAGATTTCTACGACGCTCGATCTCTATCAATGGAAAACTGGACCGTCGATGAAATCTCCTATGGTTATTGCAAAGGCCCTAGATTCCCAATTCAACGAACTGGAAACGATTGGCCTGTTACTCCACCATAAGGTGATGGACGCTGAAGCGTTTTCGTTCCTTGATGCGCTCTTGAAACTTTTACGCGCTTGCTCCTGTATCCACTTCCATACCTTTCAAACTCTTCTCACGATACCCGAACCGGCTGTATCACTGGCAGGATCACGATGACCGACCATTCGGCCAATCCCGTTCGTCAGATTGTTGTCAACCATCTGCTCAGAATGAAAGGCAAGGTCCTGATTGCTGGTCTCAGCTTACTGGGAATCATTCTGACCGAGGTGCTCACTCCCTGGCCTCTGAAAATCATCTTCGACTACATTTTGCTGGATAAACCTCTTCCGGAATTCCTCTCAATGTTGGCACCGCTGCTTCAAGCCGGGACCTCGGTGGCCCTGATCATTCTTTCGTGCAGCATGGCCGGGATTGCCCTTCTCAACGGAAGTTTCTCCTATCTGCAAACTTACAATACTGCCCGTGTGGGCCATGAATTGGTCTACATTCTGCGACGGGAACTTTTCTCCCACCTTCAACAATTACCTCTTTCCTTTCACACCCGCTCCAGAACAGGAGAATTGCTTTCCCGGGTATCTGACGATACGAGCATCCTGAAAGATGTCTTTGCCGAATGGAGTCTCACGCTGTTGGCGAACCTTCTAACCGTCATCAGCATGATGGCCATCATGTTCTGGCTAAATTGGCAGCTCAGCCTTGTGGTTCTGGCCAATGTACCCATTTTATTTTTCTGCCTCTATATTCTGAACAAGAAGATCAAGATCATCGCCAACCGACAACGAACCCAGGAAGGGAAAATGGCCAGTCAGGTCAGCGAGGTCTTGTCTTCCATGACCCTCGTACAGGCCTTTGGCCGTGAAGAGCATGAAGATGACCTCTTTGAGGTCCAAAGTGCCAAGAATCGAGAAGAGGGCATCCGGACCGCTCGAACCACAGCCGCCGTCAGCAAAATCGTCATCTTCATCAGTGCGATCGGCAAAGCGGCCACAGTGCTATTCGGGGCAGTCTATGTCTTGAGCAATACCATGACGCCAGGGGATCTCTTAATATTTGTCTCCTATGTGACCAGTCTCTTTAAACCTCTTCGTGAAATGGCACGGTTATCGGCCAAATTTTCCCGCGCCTTTGTGAGCGCCCACCGAATTTCCGATATTCTCAGCATCAACCCGAATATTGTCGATCCGCCACATGCCATCGCTGCGGTTAATCTCCAGGGAGATATCCAATTCCAAAATGTCTCCTTTGGCTACACGCCCCAATCTTCTGTCCTCCATGACATTTCCTTTCATATCTTGCCTGGTCAACGCGTCGCCATGGTCGGCGCGTCTGGTGCCGGCAAATCCACCACGATCAATCTCCTTCTCAGACTCTATGAAGCCCAAGCTGGAACAATCTTGATTGATAGCCGCGATATTAAAGACTACAGCCGAGAGTCCCTGCGTCGGGAAATAGGTATTGTCCTTCAAGATACGGTCCTTACCGGAGCCAGTATCCGGGAAAACATTTCCTATGGAAAACCGAATGCCACGGTGGATGAAGTCGAAGTGGCCGCACGGGAAGCCCTGGCACATGATTTCATCATGGAACTGCCAGATCGCTATGACACCATTCTTGGGGAACGTGGAGACACATTGTCCGGCGGACAGCGCCAGCGAATTTGCCTGGCACGTGCCATCATTAAACGCCCTTCGCTGCTCATTCTCGACGAGCCCACGTCCGCTGTTGACCCCCTATCCAAAGCATTGATCCGGGAGACCGTACAACGAATTCAACAGGGGAAGACCACGCTTTTTATTGCCCATGAATTTTGTGACATGGAGCAATTTGATCACATCCTGGTTTTTAAAAACGGTCGCATCGTTGAACATGGGCCTCATCACGATTTAATGAAATTACAAGGGCATTATTGTGAATTGGTCAACGCCTGAACGGACATCATGAACAGTTTCATTCTCACCATTGATGTGGAAATTGATGCAGGTCGGAAATGGAAAACTTCCAATCCGGCCACCTACGAAGGCGTCGAGAAGGGCATTGCGACATTACAACGGCTTTGCGATACCTATGGTATTAAGCCCGTCTACTTGATCAGCCCTGCTGTTCTGGTGGACCAACCCTCGGTGGACTATCTGGGTTCCCTCGATCCCACCACATGTGAACTCGGCACCCATTTGCACGGAGAGTACATCGGCCCGAATGCCAAATTTCTCGGCCCGGATTTTAGCGGATGCGATCCCGAAGAGATGCAATGTCAATATGAGAAAGAAATCGAATTCCAGAAGCTCGAAAACCTTACCAATCGATTTATTTCCCTATTTGGTTATGCTCCAGTTTCATTTCGCGCCGGTAGGTTTGGAGCCCGAGGGTGGACCATCCATTGCCTGGAGCAAATGGGCTATACCCACGATACGAGCGTAACGCCCCATCGGAATTGGCACGACATCGCCAATTTTTCCCGACCAGGGAGCCTCGCTCCCTATTATCCTTCAACTGATGATATTTGCGCCAAAGGTCAATCGAACATCGTTGAAGTACCTGTTTCTATAACGCCAGACTTGGAATGGCTGAGACCCACTCCCCGATTTTCCACTCTAGACCAATGCAAAAAAGTTATCGATTGGTATGAAGCACATGTTACACCAACGGTCCTTTGTTGCATGTTTCACAATGTCGAACTGGTTCCCGGGAAGAACCCATATTGTCAAACTGAAGAAGACTGTCACGAATTGCTTCACCGGATAGAAGGGATATTTCAGGTGGTACAAGCAAGGAACTATCAATGCCCCATGCTCAAGGAAGTGACAGTGGAAGTTTGACAATCTGATTCCATCGAGAAAGACCGAACTATGCAAAAGGTGTTAATCATCATCGATAAATGGGGATGGTCCTATGACACCATTGCCAAGGGGCTGGTTCGGTACAACCACAACCCTCATCTAGTTTTTGATATCGTCTCCGTGAACGATGACCTGGACTTTATCGAACGTCACCACAACCACTATGACCTCGTGTTTGCCTTGGGATGGACCCTCGTATGTTCTAAAAAGAAGAAGGAGCATTACCGGGAGGCATTACCGTTTCTAGATAGACGGACTTTAATCACGGGCATCCACTCTCACCGCTCATGGGATGGGTACGCATCCACACCGGAACACTCTCCCCCCCCTCCGCAGGAATTACTAGATCAAATCTCGAAAATTCGTGGAATCAATATTATTAGTCGACGACTCTTTACCATTTTCAAGGATGCTGGGCTGTCCAATATTATGTTGACCGAAAACGGCGTTGATACGGCCCTGTTCACTCCTACCCGTCCGGTTAACACCGATCGGCGCCATCCCTTGATCATCGGCTTTTCCGGAAGCAAGGAAATTACTAAGCATGATTCGCTCAAGGGGTTTTCCGAATTCATTCTTCCCCTGGATCAGATCCCCAATGTTCAGATCAAGGTGTTAGGCGGAAGAGGCGAGCACCAAGTCACCAGAGAGGAAATGCCCGATCTGTACAATCAGATCGACCTGTATATTTGCGCTTCTTCCTCCGAAGGCTTTTCACAAAGCGTGCTGGAAGCCTCGGCCTGCGGACGCGGAGTCCTCTCGACCAGAGTGGGAGGCTGCGAAGATCTCATCAGAGAAGGGCTGAATGGATTTTTCTTCCATAGAGATTTGGACGATATTCAATCCCTCGTGAGCCGATTGGAAGCAGATCGTCAACTGGTCAAAGCTCTTGGAGAGGCCAACCGCCACATCACGGAGCAATATTATTCTTGGAACATCAAAGTCCAAGACTGGCTTTCTTTTATCGAGTCCCATCTTCCCGTCGCTCAACCCATGGGTTAAGTCGAACAGTCCTTGAAGGGTTCCCCCCAACGATGCGCATTATTTGTACCGGAAAAATCGCCAATACGACCGTCGGGCATATCGACCACATCATGGCCTATGCCGTGGGCTTTCAAAAACTCGGGCATGAGGTGTATGTGATGGAGTCGATCGGATCCAACCGCTGTATGGATGCCGATCATCACCACGTTCCTTTCGAACATTGGGAGGGACGAGTGCATTTTGAGAATGTCATGAAGTCTTATGGTCTTTGGCCACGGTGCTGTCTGATATACAAGCAAGGGGAAGCCACGCACGGCATGCCCTTCGCCGAAGGCGTCAAGGTGGCTCAAGACTGTGATCTCTTGATCACTCGGAGTGGACAGATTCACAAGGTGCCGGATATTTTCGAACCTCCCAGACTACGTGCCTATTTTGATGGCAATCCCGGCCACACCCAACTCATGTTTCACCAACAGGGAGCCGATTTCGAACCGTTGGATCGCTATGAATACCTGTTTACTCTGGGGTGTAACATTGGACGCTCCAGCTGTTCGATCCCTACGAACGGACATCATTGGTTTCCGATGCCTCGACCAGTCTTTTTGCCCATGTGGCCGACCCAACAGGCTTCACACAATCGCTTGACGACCATATCCAATTGGAAAGGACGTTCAACCTTCCAATGGGATGGGAAGGATTCTGGAGAAAAATCCGACAACTGGCTTCAATTCCTTGATCTTCCCCATCTGACCGGCCAATCATTTGAGATTGCCCTTAAGATGGAAGACGTGCGTCACGCTGAAGATCGCTCCATGTTTCAGGAGAAGGGCTGGTTCCTGACCGACCCAACCGTTCTTTGCAACCTTCAGGACTACCAAACCTATATTGGTCAATCCCGAGGTGAATTCAGCGTAGCCCATAATCGTTATGTGGAATTTTCCACTGGATGGTTTAGCGACCGAAGTGCGCTGTATTTGGCTTCCGGGAAGCCGGTCCTGGTTCAATCGACCGGCATTGAAGAATATTTCCCAACTGGAACAGGTCTCTTGACGTTTACGAATAAAGAAGAGGCCACTGCCGGGATCGAGACCATCAGGCACGATTATGCCGACCATTGCCGTGCGGCAAGAGACATTGCCGAAGAATATTTTGATTCGGACCGGGTACTGACACACATCCTTCAAACCATAGACTGTTTATCATGAAAAATGCCGTAAAAGGTATCTTGGGGTTAT
>JAOUNC010000089.1 GCA_029881175.1 Nitrospirota bacterium
GATACAGACAACTTTCCAGGACGACCGTGCGTCTGACGTCGGGGGCAGAGGGACAATGAGGCCTCAATTCCTCGCGGGGATTTGAGCGAATCATGGAAAATGCTTTTCTCAGCAAACCCTATGTAACATTTCCTTCTCTTCCAGGACTGAAGATTCGGAGGCCTATTTGACCTGATTGGCATTATTTGTTTATAGGTTGCGGGCTTAGAGAAAAACTTTGTGATTGATACAACTTTCTTAATGAGGATGTTATGGCCAATGAAGTAATAGACAACCAGCAGGATTCCATTACCCAATCGGTTAGCCAACGCTATGCCACCGCTGTGACGAATGGCGAACAAATGTGTTGCCCAACCGGGTACAACCATGCGGATTTGGGACAATTTATCCCCGAAGCCGTCCTGAAAGTCTCCTATGGCTGCGGCACACCAGTTGGCCTTTCCACGGTTCAACCCGGCGAAGTGGTCCTGGATATCGGTTCTGGAGGGGGCATCGACTGTTTTGAAGCCTCACGGAAAGTTGGGGCAACCGGCAAAGTAATTGGCATCGACATGACCGATGAAATGTTATCTCTTGCACGTACCCACGCACCAACCGTCGCCAAAAACCTTGGCTATCCTGCTTCCAACGTAGACTTTCGAAAAGGATTTGCCGACGCCATGCCGGTCGAAGACGATCAGGTTGATCTGATTATTTCCAATTGCGTCATCAACCTCGCGCCTGACAAGAAGAAGGTGTTTCAGGAAATGTTTCGGGTTCTTCAACCAGGTGGGCGGTTTACGATATCAGATATTGTGGCGGATCAACCCATTCCTCAATACATGATTCATGATCGTGCCAAATGGGGAGATTGTTTATCCGGCGCGCTGACGGTTCAGGACTATTGGGGCGGATTGCGAGAAGCCGGATTTCTGGGCTTACATCAAGTGACCGTCATTCCCTGGAGAGTGATCGATGGGATTCATTTCGTTTCAGTCACGCTAACAGGGTACAAGATGGCCACAACGCCCTCTTCCATTTCACCGATTTTTGCCACACTGATAGGCCCATTTTCCCAGACCGAGGATGAATTCGGCACCACATTTCACCGTGGGACCCCTCAACAAATCGATGACCAAACCATGTGTCTGTTAACCTTACCGCCCTATCAACCTCATTTTCTTCTGACTGACCGCCCTACAACACTGACAGACCAAGACCCGCGACGACTCGCAGTATACCCTGCTGAGGATCCTTGTTCCTGGGAAGGTCACTTTGCCATTCTCACTGGTCCATTTCTAGCCGTCAGTGACGACGACGATCATACCTACCGATGCGGAGAACCCTTGGAAATCTGTTCAAAAACACTCAAAGTCCTCCAGCATCCTCACTATCAACCTTCATTCGGGACCATCAACCGAGCCCGTGAAGCCGCAACGGCGGAGCCTGTGATTTGTGGCACCTCCACTGGATGCTGCTAGCGAACGTCTGCTCAGGTGGCCAATTTGCCTAATATGAACATCAAACAGACCGCAGGCGTGCCTCTCTTTCACTGAGCCTTTTTATGCCATCGTCTCCCCTTCCGCTTGTATCACCCTCTGCTTCCTCCAGCGCCACGCCTTCGTTCGAGGGCGCTTTGGCCTCGCATGGACAGGAACCCCTCACAGCCAAATCCGTTTCCACGCTTCAGGTAAATATGGGGAAAGTCTGCAACCAAACGTGCCATCATTGTCACGTCGATGCTGGACCTCAACGAACCGAAAGCATGACGAAAGAGACCATTGACCAGATCATCGAAGTCCTAGACAGAACTCCACAAATTTTGACTGTCGACATTACTGGCGGGGCTCCGGAAATGAACCCCCATTTCGAATACTTAGTTCAACAAAGCCGAATTCGAAACCGACAGGTCATCGACCGATGCAATTTAACCGTGTTTTATGTGAAGGGGAAATCCCATCTGCCCGAATTCTTGGCTCAACATCAGGTCGAAGTCATAGCCTCACTCCCTTGTTATCAAGAAGCCAATGTCGACCAGCAACGTGGCAAGGGCGTCTTTGATCGCAGTATCAACGCACTCCAAACACTCAATAGGTTTGGGTATGGGAAAACCGGAACCGGCCTGAATCTCCATCTGGTCTATAACCCTCTTGGCGCTTCACTTCCGCCCTCACAAGCAGAATTAGAACTAGATTACAAGGAAGAACTGATGGCCAGATATGGAATCCAGTTCAATAGCCTGCTCACGATTACCAATATGCCCATCAGTCGATTTCTGGAGGATTTACGGGAATCTGGCCAAATCGAGGCGTACTACGCACTCTTGGTCAAGAGCTTCAATCTCGCCACCGTCGACGATCTCATGTGTCGATCATTACTCAGCGTGGGATGGGACGGGCGTTTATCTGATTGTGACTTTAATCAGATGTTGGATTTACCTCTTCAGAACGATTTTCCACAATGGATCGAAGATTTCAATCTCGCCACCCTAGAACATCGCCCTATTATGGTAGGTGCTCATTGCTTTGGATGCACCGCAGGATCCGGATCCTCCTGTGGTGGAGCGCTGGCTTAAACTTTTCTTCCGTTTCCAAAATATTTTTAACCGTTTTCCTTTACACTCTCCTCCACCTTCTACTTCGTCCCTTCACGCCTATAATGTTTGGCACAATCCTGGCTGCAGAAATAATACCGCTGTCCACTGACTTCTTCGGTAATTGCGGTTCCGGCCGTCACATAGACCTTGCACACAGGGTCCTGAACCATCACATCCTTCCCTGGAGTAGCGGCTTCGGTCTTAGGCTCGATCCACGCCCGTGCCGCACGCCGGACCATGTAGAACATGATGATAAGAAGAATTAATATGATAATGATTTTGTACATGTCGCCTCTTTCTGATCTCTGTCTTTCCGGTACCATCATACCGTAACATTGACGGTGTTTTCGAGATGCTCCCCGTGGTCGGGGAGAATGAGTCTTCTTGGGCGGAAACGTAAAATAGATGGATCAGGAATTCCTTTATTGCTGAATCGTTTCTTGACTTGATAGGGTCGCACTATGCTTTCTTTTCAAAGGACCCACCAACTCCATCGTTTCTTACAACACGAGATCTGTGTTCTGCTCTTCATTTTGGGGGCATCCAGTTGTGTATCAACTCATTCTTCACCAGAAACCCTTCTCGACCTAACGTATCCGTTCGACGAACACACCATTTATTGGCCCAACAATGCCCATTTTCATTGGGAAAAATCGAGTTGGGGTCATACTCACCAAGGATACTGGTATGCATCAGGCGTGTTTTCCGCATCGGAACATGGGGGAACACATCTTGACGCCCCCATTCATTTTGCGGAATCTGGCTGGAGTGTGGATGAAATTCCCTTATCACATTTAACGGGAAAGGCCATTGTGTTAGACCTCCGAACTCAGACTCGTTTGAATCCCGATTATACGCTTCTGGTAGATGACATTGAGAAATGGGAAAACCAATATGGGACCATTCCCAGCCATGCCATCGTTTTTCTCTTAACCGGCTGGGGCCAATATTGGCCGGATCCCTCTCGCTACCTTGGGAGTCCCACACCACAAGATGCGACCACTCTCCATTTTCCAGGGTTTTCAGCTGAAGCTATTTCTTTTCTGGTGGACCAACGGGCCATCGTCGGCATCGGAATTGACACAGCCAGTATTGATCCGGGTCAATCACAAAACTTTCTCGCCCACCAGGTTCTTGGAAATGCCAATCGTTTCGCCATAGAAAATGTTGCACACTTAGAAAAACTGCCTCCCCATGGAGCCTCTATCACTGCCCTTCCGATGAAGATCAAAGGGGGAACAGGGGGACCGGTACGAGTTATGGCCACCGTGCCGTAAACGACATCTTCCCTAAAGAGGATTCAGAGTCGACTTGGATAAGAACACACCCATTTATCTTTATTTTTAGAAAGAACAAGCTATGGTCACCATCACATTAATGGGGGATTTGCAAACCACAGATGGGGAGCGAGCGTTAGGATGCGAGGTGGAAGATTCCATCACCGTCAAACAGCTCATCCGGAAACAAGGCAAACCCTTGCGAGAAATTTTTCAATTACTCAAACAGAAAAAAGTCATGGTCACGGTCAACAAGCGCATTGCCAGTGAAGCCACCAAAATTTACGACGGTGACACGGTGCATATCGTGGCACACGATGGCATGGGCCGTAGCGGATTAACTCCAGCAATGTATTAAGACCGCGAGATAAAAAAAAGCAGGGTTCGGAGTCCGAACCCTGCTTTTTAACTAATTGGCTTTGACTGAAGACTAGAGTGAAAGTTTACGTGACCAGTTGAGGCACGTCACACAAAGAGAAACCCAACCGAATCTCTCTTATTTTTTCACGCCCAGAATAGCATCTTTGGCTGCCTTCGCCACTCTGAACTTCACGACTTTTTTTGCAGGAATCTTGATGGCTGCGCCCGTTTGGGGATTTCGACCCATTCTGGCTTTGCGATGTGCAAGCACGAGTTTCCCGATTCCCGGCACCACAAACGCATTCTTCGCTTCCTTGTAAGCCAAGGTAGCAAAATCATCCAAAATCTGCGTGGCGATTTTCTTGGTAACATCCGCCTTCTTAGCCAAATGATCAGCGATCTGCGATTTCGTCATGGCTTTTCCCATACGGACCTCCTCCTCACATTGAATGATTAGTAACTAACACCATTAGGTTGTTCTAGAATTTCCACGGAAGGGATGCCTAGTTGGACCTTCTCTTAAGGTGCCACAGGAACATGCGTTCCTCTTATAACAACGGCGGCAGAGTCTACCGAATGACGTAAATACTGTCAACCAAAAAACAAGCCCAGCGCGAGGAATCTTCGTTTAGCGCACGAGAGAAAAGATACTTTGCCTTGCTGCCCCAGCTTTTTCCAGGGTAAAGTAGGCCGGCCAGCAGAATTGAACACAATCATCCTATTCATTGTGCGTTCACGAGAGAGATGAGGCATTGATTATGGGAAAAGAATTACCGGTTATCCCCTCTCCGCAACAATCAGAGACTGAAGAGAAAGAAGAATTGACCTACTCACGGGTGTTTTGTGCACGTGAAGACAGCCCGCCCTTACGCCTCCTCTTGGATTTTCTGAAATCCAAAAATCAAATCCCCTTGATTCCGAAAATGGAAAAAGAAGCCTTAGAGGATTGGGATTGGGTCCATATCTCGTTAGGCTACGATCGAGAGCGGAAACCCATTCGCCTTTTTTGCATACGCGATCGAGGCACCTACCAAGATGTCTTCGAAACGGAAAAAGTTGGATTTACGAACCGACTTTCGGCCTTTGACGACGTGGAAGCCCAGATTGCGATGGAATGTATCGACAAATCCCATTTCATTGCGACTACCCAAATGGTGAAAAACGATGTCTCTGACGAGGGATACGATTTTAATGGCTGGATCTTGGAATTTTTTCAAGAAAATTGCAACGGAATCGTGCAAATCGATGGGCAAGGGTTTTACTCCCCTAAGGGTGAACTCGTGGTCGATATGGAAGAGGCCATGGAATCGGGGAAAGATATTGGCCCAACACGCAAAACAGATGAGGCAAGCTAAGATTCCTTGCACAGAGCAGTCAGAGGGCATCTAGAGCATGCTCCATGGCTTTCCTATAGGTTTGTTGAGGAATAGCTGGCAATCCATTGCGATAGCCCCAACCATCCTTAACCACCTCGACCAACGCCCCATGATCCAGACGGGAAGGATCCTGGACCACATCGCCCTGACACACGAGAAGATCCGCACGGCGCCCTTCAACCACGGCGCCCGTATCGGGAAGGCCGAGCTGCTCAGCAGCCAATCCCGTGGCGCCAAACCACGCAGCCAAGGGTGGCACCCCTTCCTGAATCAAGGCCACCAATTCCATATAATTGCGACCATGCATATCGGGCAGAACGGGGTCCGTTCCGGCCAATAATTTCAACCCACTCCCATGAGCCACTTTGACTGCCCTCGCATGGCTCTCCGACACCGCTTGTACTTTAGTTCTAATGTGTTCATTGAATTCATCTGATTGAGCCAATCGCTGTCCTACCCACGACGTGGGGGTGACCGTGCAACCCTTGGCATAGGCCAATTCAGCGAGAGATTCATCCATAAATGAAATGTGCTGAATATCTTTCACGCCTGACTCAATGGCCATCCGGATCCCACTGTGGCTATGTGCATGCCCGGCCACATACATACCTCGGCCAGCCGCTTCGTCACAAATGGCGTCCATTTCTTCCAAAGTGAAATCGCGATGCTCTAAATGATCTGTCGGAGAGATCACACCAGGACTCGCACAAATTTTCACCAGATCGCCGCCACAGGCCGCAATTTCTCTGACTCGCTTCCGGCATTCCCAGGGGCCGTCCACAATGCTGGAAGGTCGACCTGGACCTGCCGGCCATAACCGAGAAAGCTCGCCGCAACAGCGATCCGGACCTCGAAAATCAGCATGCCCACCAGTTGTCGACAACATACAAATGGCCAACTGTAAACGAGGCCCCAGTAAGACCCCCTGCTCCACCATTCGCTTCAAGACCTGGGTCGCACCGCCCACATCTCTGAGGGTGGTGACTCCACCATGCACTAAGGTGCGATACAAAATACGCTCCGCCCAAAACGGCGCCTCTGGCGAATTCATGCGATCCAAATTGGCATTCCCCACCCCCCACAGCGTCACATGGCCATGGCAATCAATCAGGCCTGGCGTGACGGTATAGGCTGAACAGTCGACCAGCTGAATTTCTGAACCCTGGGGATGGGTTGGAGTATGCGGGTGTACCCCCTTAATGACGCCCCCATCAATCCAGATATCCATTCGTTCATGAATGGCCTCAATCCCGGCAGACGTCCCGTCATACAATTTTTGAATATTGGAGAGAATAAGCATGACCGTTCCTTAAACTTTCAATTGAAGGTACCGATTCAGTCAATCGATCCTAAGAATAGAATCAAACGAATATCAGGTGCAACATGACAACCAAAAACGCTGAAACCCAGTCGGGGAAATTTTGCAGGATGGAGGCAAACATGCTAGGGTCTGTCAACAAAATTTCACGGTGGTTACAGCAACGGTGAACATCGTTAACGAGTTTCCTTTTCTTCTCAACTTCCAACACAGACCAGCGTATTTTCGCCATTGTTACGGTGCACGACACCTCTTCTTCCCCAAAATTCCATTTATGATCCAGGGTTCGGACCATTGTGCTTTCGCTGGTTGTCCATCTAGCTAGGAGCCTAAGCAGCCATGACTGATTTTGCACAGCGCCACATCGGGTCGTCAGATAGCCACATTCAAGAAATGTTAGGAACATTAGGACTGCCATCGCTCGATGCCCTCATTCAAGCCACCGTGCCGGAAGGAATCCGCATTTCCCATCCCTTGAATCTCCCGGCAGCCCAATCCGAAGAAGACATGCTGGCGGAGTTACGCCGCATTGGGACGCAGAATCAACTGTACCGCTCCTTCATTGGCATGGGCTACTACGATTGCCTCACACCTCCGGTGATTGCACGAAACATCCTGGAAAATCCTGCCTGGTATACACAATACACGCCATATCAAGCAGAAATCGCACAGGGGCGCCTGGAAGCGTTACTCAATTTTCAAACCATGGTAGCTGATCTAACTGGTCTCCCGTTGGCCAATGCCTCGCTGTTGGATGAAGCCACGGCGGCTGGGGAAGCCATGAGCATGTGCCGGGCCCTGAGTAAAGTCCAAGGTCAGACATTTTTTGTGACCGACGACTGCCACCCACAAACTCTGGCGGTCTTGCAGACACGCGCCCAGCCATTAAAGATCGTTATCACAATCGGCAATCCGGATACCCTGGTATTCCTACCCGGCCAAATCTTTGGCGTCCTCCTTTCCTATCCATCAACGGATGGCACCTTGCGATCCTATCAAGAATTAGTAGGGAAGGCCCACGAAGCTGGGGCACTGGTCGTAGCCTGTACGGATCTTTTAGCCCTTACACTTTTAGTGCCACCAGGTGAATGGGGAGCCGATATTGCGATTGGATCTTCCCAACGATTTGGCGTCCCAATGGGATATGGGGGACCACATGCCGCGTTCATGGCAACTAAAGAAGAATTCAAACGACAGATTCCTGGACGAATCGTGGGCGTCTCCAAAGATTCGAAAGGACGGAAAGCGTATCGCCTGGCTTTGCAAACGCGTGAGCAGCATATTCGACGCGATCGAGCCACCAGCAACATTTGTACAGCTCAAGTCCTCCTCGCCAATATGGCCAGTATGTATGCGGTCTATCATGGACCTGAAGGCTTGAAAGCCATTGCCAGCCGCATTCATCATCTCACGCACAACATGGCCAAAGGCCTGCGCCAACTGGGATGCGAGCTTCGGGAATCAGCCTTTTTCGATACCCTCCGCGTCAAATGCCCCTACCTCTCAGCGGAGGACATTCAGCGCAAAACTCAGCAGGCCCATATGAATTTCCGAAGATTTGAGGATGACACCTTTGGCATCTCATTAGATGAAACCACCACGATCCAAGAGGTTTGCCAAATCTTAGCTATCTTTTCTGCAAGCAACACGCTGCCCAATGCTTTGGAGCAAGGAAACGAAGCGCCCGATGGCGCCATCCCGATTGAACTTCAGCGGCAATCGCCCTATCTGACTCATTCAGTATTTCATGCGTATCATTCTGAGCATGAACTCCTCCGGTATATGCACCGCCTCCAATCGAAAGATCTCTCACTCGTACATTCCATGATTCCATTAGGGTCGTGCACGATGAAACTCAATGCCACGGCGGAGATGATTCCGGTGACCTGGCCCGAGTTCAGTCACCTCCACCCCTTTGTTCCAGATGAACAAGCCAAAGGCTACCATCTGTTAACCCACCAATTGGAAGCCTGGCTAGCAGAAATCACCGGTTTTGCTGCCGTGTCGTTGCAACCGAACGCTGGCTCACAAGGCGAATATGCAGGACTCATGGTGATTCGGGCAT
>JAOUNC010000090.1 GCA_029881175.1 Nitrospirota bacterium
GAAGGAAAGCGATGTGAAATCGATCCGTCTCAAGATGAGTTTCTGGTCATCGCACGCGAGGCCAGGGCTCCTCTTGTCGGAGAGGCCGGAATGGCATCAGCACCCATTGGGGCCGTGGTGATGGTGTTCCGCGCGGTCACGTTTTTTATGCCGAAAGAGGCTACCATTCAAGTTGGTGAAAAAGTGGTCTGGGTGTATGCCGATGGTGCGCATGAACCGCATAGTGTGACGAGTGGCGGTTGCCGGGTGAATGATTGTTCCAGGGGTGGGAAACATTTCAATAGTGGATTAACCTTGAACAAGCCGGGACATCGTTTTGAGCATGTGTTTACGCATCCTGGAACCTTCCCCTATCATTGTGATCTTCATCTTGGTTCGATGCAGGGGACTGTGGTAGTTCAAGACCCTCATTAACACTTTCATCCATTCTTTTCCCTCTGGCTGCTTTTTCTTAAGAAATCTCCCTGGGCTGAAGGCGAACGGTCAGAGGAAGATGACCCGGCCGGCTCTGCGGTGATACTATGTGAACATTCCGAAATGGACTCTGTGAATCTGACCAATCCCTCAAAAACATTTCACTTTATTCTCATAAAACCCTCTCATTATGATGATGAGGGCTATGTGATTCAGTGGGTTCGTTCCTCTATCCCTTCTAACACGATGGCCGCCATTTACGGTCTCGCCCTGGATTGCTCAGAAAGAGGGATTCTAGGCGCTGATGTTCAGATAAATATTACCGCGTTGGACGAAACCAATACTCGTATTCAACCTCATAAATTGGTGCGTATGGTTCAGGATGCCGGTGGACAGGGCCTCATTGCCATGGTTGGTGTGCAAACTAATCAATTCCCACGGGCCATGGATCTTGCCCAGGAGTTTCGTCGATCTGGGCTTCAAGTTTGTATTGGTGGATTTCATGTGAGCGGCTGTTTGGCCATGTTGCCGACGCTGCCGGCTGATCTTCAACGGGCTATGGACGAAGGTATTTCTTTGTTTGCCGGAGAAGTCGAAGGGCACTTAGACCGTCTGTTGCAGGATGCCTACTCCAGGAAGTTACAACCTCTCTACAATGTGATGAAAGATCCTCCCGGTCTTGAAGGGCAACCGGTTCCGTATCTTCCCGCCCATCTGGTGCATCGGATGTCTGGTGCCCGCACGAGTTTTGATGCCGGGCGTGGTTGTCCCTTCCTCTGTAGCTTTTGCACGATTATCAATGTTCAGGGACGTAAATCCCGTTTTCGTACACCGGATGATATTGAACAATTGGTTCGGACCAATGTGGCACAAGGCATTCATAAGTTCTTTGTGACGGATGACAACTTTGCGAGAAATCAAGCCTGGGAACGTATTTTGGATCGCCTGATTCAGCTACGGGAACTAGAAGGCATTCAGTTTAAGATCACGATCCAAGTTGATACGATGTGCCATAAAATTCCCCGCTTTATTGAAAAGGCCGGGCGTGCGGGGGTGGACCGGGTGTTTATTGGGCTGGAGAGTATTAACCCGGAGTCCCTGGAAGGCTCCCGAAAACATCAAAATAAAATTACGGAATATCGCAGCATGCTCCAATCCTGGCACAAGGTTGGTGCCTTGACGCTCGCCGGGTTAATCCTGGGATTTCCCACTGATACGGCCGAAAGCATTCTCCGGGATATTCGAATCATTCAAAATGAACTGCCCATCGATTTGTTGTATTTTTTTATTTTGACGCCGTTGCCAGGATCTCAAGATCACAAGGAGCTGGTCGAACAGGGTGTGGTGTTGGAGTCAGATATGAATGACTACGATTCGGTGCATGTGGCCATGCCCCATGCCCATATGTCCAAGCAAGAATTGCTGAACGTCTATCACCAGGCTTGGGATGCCTATTATACCCCGGAACATGTGGAGACGGTCATTCGTCGCACCAAAGCCTGGCAGTTTAGTATGCAAAAAGTAAAATGGATGATGCTCTCGTTTTATGCCGCCGCCAAGGTCGAAGGAGTGCATCCTATGGATGGCGGGGTCTTCCGTCGAAAGTATCGGCGTGATCGACGAGTCGGGCGGCCCTTGGAACATCCCGTCATCTTTTATGCGCGATATGGATGGGAAATTTTATCCAAACATGTTCGGTATCTGTGGCTCTATGTGATGTTTCAACGGGCCTACCGGCATGCGGTGCAAGGCAGCAGTTTAGGAGCCACGGATGTGGCCATGCAACCGGTTCAGGCTCACGAATTAGAGACCTTAGAGATGTATACGTCGACCGCTGCCGTACAAATGGTTGTCGAGAAAATCAAAAACAAAAAGCCAAAAATTCCGTTGGTGGTGCCCATCGCTTAATCTTTCTCTCTGAGGCAGGAAGACGCCTGCCTTTACCTCTTACCCCATGTGTGGAAGACAACCATTCATAGTAGAGCCGCGGTTAGGGTGCCCATGGCTATAGAACCACTCGGGGTGCTGGATCATCTGAAAGCGCTCTCGCCCAATCACATTTATCTGGTCGCTCCTAAAGCTTTTGTGCTCAGGGGATATGAGTATTACGCGCAAGGACGTCTGGAGTCGTACTGCTGGAATAATACCCGGACGATTCTTACCGCCTCGGTCAGAGGGTCCAAATATTATGCGGTGACGTTTTCTGTCGAAAAAGGAGAGTTGGCCTATTCATGTCGATGTCCGGTCTGGACGGCCTCTTCCCACTGTAAGCATGTGATCTGTGCGTTGCTGACGACCGTCAATTTATTGGTTCCGGATTCCTTTCGGATCTCCAATAAACGGGAATCAAGCCAGGAACATTTGGCTGATCAATTATTGAAAGGAGTCTCTGCCACTCAGATGGATGTGAAACCCGTTGTGCTTCCTCCTCGGTTTGAAGTGAATTTGGTTGATCGTCATGGCCTGGCCTCCATTGTGATCACGAATCATGGGAAAGTCTGCCAGACGTTTTTGGGAATGCCAACGGAATTGGCTATCTTACTTCGTGCCACACAAGACCTGGCTTGGTCGGTTCAAGATGCGCTGAGAGATTTCCTCAAGCACCATGGGGAGGCGTTTCCCATTTATTTTGACACCAGTCACGGACGGTATTTGGTGGAATGGGGACCGAAACTCACCTATACGATTAAAACGGAATTCGATCTTCGAGACGGGGAGGTGAGAGTGGCCGCCCGCTGTTTTCGGTTTGGCGTGGCTCAGGAGCATGCGCAATTATTTATGGGTATGGTCGTTGATCTCGATGCGTACAAGCTCGCGCCTTTAGATAATGACCTTGGGTGGACGCTCTATGATGTGTTAGCGGCGAGACTCAATGAAATGCCCGAGATGGATAGTTTGTCCCCACTGGCATCGCTCAAAACTGGTAAGGGGAATGTTAGGCCGCAATTACGGGAACGTCAGGAACCGGGTCAGCAGGTCAATACTCGGCCCATTCTCACTGTTCCCGTGGAGGAATTTGCCAGCTTGCAAATTGATCTTCCCAAAAAGGATCTCACGCATCTGTTACGGGCCGTCCAGTTCAAACTCGAAGGGCAGGAGGTGGCGCTTGTTCAATCAGATCACACAGAAGGGATTCCGCCCCGACGCTACTGTCTGACGGTTATGCCGGAGGCCTGGACGGTTGACTCACCGCTCCGTGAGCCCAATACGGGAGCCCTTATTGCGGAAAGCTGGCAAGGCGAAAACTTTATTGGAACGAGCGAACAAATCTTTAGTTTCTTCCCCTTTCTTGGGGAAGGCAGTGTGGTGTCCAGTGGCCTGCGAACGAAAAAACGACGAGCCGCCTTATACGAAACATTTTTGCAGCTCTGTGGTGTCAGCAAGCCGGCCGAAGGGAAAAAATTAATCAAAGCCTGTCTGCGAGGTGATGACTTTCGGCCGTTTCGAATCAAAGCCGAAGCCGAAGAAATCTTGCAGGTGTTTTCCGTGCCTTTACTGGAGCCCAGTGTGCGATTGCTCGTGCATGAGGGGCAATGGCGTGTCGTTCCGAACGATTGGGCGAAGGAAGCTTTGCTGTATGCTATTCCCTATGAAATCTGGGGGGTGTCCGTGTTTGAGCGAATGGTTGGCCATGAGGCTATGCCGCTTCCCATGGCGGACCTCTATGCGGGATTGCCGGCCTGCTATGCCAAAGCGGCCGAGGCGGGGATTGACCTGTTTTTCCAGGACAAGCCTCTTGCTACGGCGCAATGGGATTGTTCTGTCGATGCACGTCGACCGGCCACCATCGATTGGTTTGAACTTCGCCCGGAAGTCATGTGTAACGGGGTGCGTCTTGATGAGCAAGAAATCCAGGGTATTCTGGAGCGCGGGGGGCTCATGGAAGTGGATGGGCACATGCGCATTGTGGATCAAGACACGCAGGATATTTTACGTGCGCTGACGGCGTTATCACCTTCAAAAGGCTTGAATAAATCCGACCATGATAAGCCCATGGTGGTGTGTGTGCCCAAATTGCAGATTCTGGATTGGGTCGCCCTACGGAAGCGCGGCGTGCGGGTCTTGCTGCCACCGGAAGATGAAGCCTTAGTTGAGCGGCTCTTAAATTTTGAACGTATTGAACCGATGGACTTGCCCAAGGGATTGCAGGCCACCTTGCGGACCTATCAGCAGCAGGGGTATCGATGGTTGGCGTTTCTCTATCAACATCGATTGGGGGCGTGTCTTGCAGACGATATGGGCTTAGGCAAAACCATCCAAGCCATTAGTCTGTTGGCTGGAATTCATGAAGGCATTATTCAGCCCTCGACGCCGGTTCAGGCTCCCCATTTGGTGGTGCTTCCGCCAAGTTTACTCTTTAATTGGGAGCAGGAAATTGCCCGTTTCTACCCCAAGCTGAAAGTACATAGTTATATGGGGAAAGAACGACAGTCTGATTTTGAGGATGCCGATGTGGTGTTGACGACGTATGGGTTAGTGCGTCGGGACATCGCGATCCTCGAGCAGATGGCGTTTCATGTCATTCTGTTTGATGAAGCACAGGCCGTCAAAAATATTGTGGCGCGTACCACGGGAGCCGCACGACGACTCAAAGGCTATTTCAAATGTGTCATGACGGGAACGCCCTTGGAAAATCACGTGGGGGAATATTATTCCCTCATGGACCTGTGTGTTCCGGGTCTCTTAGGGGAATACGACAGTGTCAAAGGCAAACTCAAGGCACCTTCGGCGGCTTTGCTAGAGACGATCATGCAACGAACCAAGCCGTTTGTCATGCGTCGTACCAAATCACAAATTCTCAAGGAATTGCCGCCGAAAACGGAAACGGATATTTACTTAGAACTTACGGATCGTCAGAAATCCTTATACCAACAGACGGTCGCGAGTATTCGTTCCACAATTGCGTCCGCATTTCGTAGCAAAACCTCGGCACAAGCGCGAATTATTGCTCTGACGGCCATTCTGAAATTGCGGCAAATCTGTCTCTCGCCCCGGCTATTGCAGAAGGACAGTGCGGACCCGTCTCCCAAATTGGTATGTGTGTTGGAACGCCTCCAAGAACTCATCGACGAAGGGCATAGCGCGTTAGTCTTTTCACAATTTACGTCATTTTTGGATTTAGTCGAACAAGAATTTCACACGCATGATATCCCCTATGTCCGCCTTGATGGCTCCACACCAACGGCAACACGAAAAAAACTCGTGCAAGAGTTTCAAGATAGCGAGCGACCGTTGGTCTTTTTATTGAGTTTGAAAGCTGGTGGACAGGGATTGAATCTGACAAAGGCCTCCTATGTCTTCCACCTTGACCCGTGGTGGAATCCGGCCGTTGAAAACCAGGCGTCAGATCGGGCGCATCGCATCGGGCAAACCCAGAAAGTTTCCATCATGCGCTTACTGATGCGGCATACCATTGAAGAAAAAATGATGGAACTCAAGAAGCAAAAGCTGGAGCTCTACGAAGCTGTCTTAGAAGGCGCAACGCATCATGGGGGCGGGGCATCGCTCACACAAAAAGATTTTGAATTTTTATTAGATTAGGAAACCATCCGTTGATGAGCGTAGAACTGCATCACAAAACGATGGCGTCGGAGTTGGGAATTACGGCTAAGCAGGTGGCGGCCACGGTGGAATTGTTAGATGATGGTGCCACGGTGCCGTTTTTGTCACGCTACCGAAAGGAAGTCACCGGTGGACTGGATGAAGTCGTCATTACGTCAATTCGGGATCGAGTGGCCCAATTGCGTGAATTAGACAAACGTCGGGGCGTCATTTTGACCTCACTTGAGGAACAGGGCAAACTCACTGACGGGCTACAAGAACAGATTCAAGCTGCCATTACGATGACGGAGCTGGAAGATCTGTATCTTCCGTATCGTCCCAAACGCCGGACCAGGGCCATGATTGCCAAAGAACGAGGCTTGGAACCGTTGGCCCAAGTTATTTGGGAGCAGGATGCCCAGTTGGATGTGGTCGCCGAAGCCGAGAAATTCCTTAATGCAGAACAGGGCGTGGAGTCAGTTGAAGAGGCGTTGGCCGGGGCACGCGATATCATGGCTGAATGGGTCAATGAAGATCAGCAGGCCCGGGCATCCATGCGCCTGCTCTATATGGAGGAAGGACTATTCAAGACCACCAGTATTCGGGGCAAAGATGTTCAAGGCAGTAAATATCGAGATTATGCCGAATGGGAAGAGCCGGTGACGACGGCACCTTCCCATCGTGTGCTGGCCATGCGTCGAGGGGAACAGGAAGGCTTCCTGACCTTTCGCGTGTCGGTGCCGGAACCGGCGGCTTTGTCTCTCCTCCAACGTCTTTTTTTGAAAGGGAGTGGAGCGGCAACGTCCCAGGTGAGCTTGGCTATCCAGGATTGTTTTACCCGACTCCTGTCACTTTCGATGGAAACGGAAGCTCGGTTACTCACCAAGGCTCGTGCGGATCAAACGGCTATTGATGTGTTTGCGCAAAATGTTCAGCAATTGCTCATGGCATCACCATTGGGGCAGAAGGCCGTCTTGGCCATTGATCCAGGGTTTCGTACCGGGTGTAAAGTGGTCTGTCTGGATCGACAAGGTATGTTACAGCATACGGATGTCATCTACCCTCATCAGGGCACAGGGGGTGTCTCTAAAGCCGGCGACACTATTATGGCGTTGTGTGCGCGTTTTCAGATTGAGGCGATTGCGGTGGGCAATGGAACGGCGGGGAGGGAGACTGAAACGTTTCTTCGCACGTTGAACTTGTCACCGGCCATTCCCATTGTCATGGTGAATGAGAGTGGCGCGTCGATCTATTCCGCCTCGGCGGTGGCTCGTGAGGAATTCCCGGATCACGATGTGACGGTGCGTGGCGCCGTCTCCATCGGTCGGCGGCTTATGGACCCCCTGGCTGAACTTGTGAAGATTGATCCCAAGGCCATTGGGGTCGGGCAATATCAACATGACGTCGATCAAGGAATCTTAAAACAACGCCTTCAGGATGTGGTCATTAGTTGCGTCAATCGAGTGGGTGTCGACGTCAATATGGCCAGTCCACAATTGCTGACCGCCGTCTCGGGAGTGGGGCCGCAATTGGCCACAAATATCGTGGCCTATAGACAGGAGCATGGTTCGTTTGCAAGCCGCACGGCCTTAAAGAAAGTCCCTCGATTGGGAGCGAAGGCCTTTGAACAAGCTGCAGGATTTTTACGCATCACCGATGGTGAGCATCCGTTAGATGCGAGCGCCGTCCACCCCGAGCGGTACCCGGTCGTCAATGCCATGGCCAAAGATTTAGGATGTACCGTCAAGGATTTGATGAAGGACCCTGATCGACAACGTGCCATTGACCTCACTCGATACATTACAGAGGAAGTGGGCAAACCGACGTTGACGGATATTCTGACCGAATTGGCTAAACCCGGCCGTGATCCACGCCAACAATTTGAAGCTGTCCGATTTGACGATAACGTGCAATCCATCGAACAGGTCATTCCCGGTATGATCTTGACGGGTGTGGTCACCAATGTCACGGCCTTTGGCGCCTTTGTCGATATTGGTGTTCATCAGGATGGTCTGGTCCATATCAGTCAACTTGCGAATCGATTTATCAGCGATCCTAATACGGTTGTTCAGGTGAACCAACAGGTCAAAGTGACCGTCTTAGAAGTCGATATCCCTCGCAAGCGCATCTCCCTCTCCATGAAAGCCGTCCCAGGCGCCACGTAAACCATATCGATGAGTGCCTAGTTCACTCAAGATTCTCAGAAGCCATTCAACCCGGTTTTCCTGCAGGGGGTCTTTGATGTCAGGTGTGGACAGCCACGCTGGATTAGTCGGTATGTTGAGCCACCTCTTCGTGGTTTCCAGAAGTTTAGCTTGCACGAATGCAGAGTCTGTGATATTTTGAGGAGCATCGTGTAAGACCTCTTCTTCAGGGGCGGCAAGCTCCTCAAAGTGCAGTAGAGTCTTACACGATTTTTTTGTTCACACCCTCCTTGGTCTCCTGAACACAGGAACAATCCAACAAGCATCCGGGAGTTATGGGCTGGGACAGATAGGGTTGTCGGCGGGAGCTGGCATTCCAGATGTCTCATAGCGCGCGTTTGGCGTGGAAACGGTTCCTTGGCATTCGAAAGAAAGGGCATTGATGATAGAAGAGCTTGTGGCCAAACTTCGTGAAGGCATGAATATTCGAAACGATTTACTTGCCGGCCTCGTGGTCGCGTTGGCGTTGATTCCGGAAGCGATAGCCTTTTCGCTGATCGCCGGGCTGGACCCGAAGGTGGGGTTGTACGCCTCGTTCTGTCTCGCCACGGTTATCGCCTTTTCCGGTGGTCGGCCTGGCATGATTTCGGCGGCCACGGGTGCGATGGCACTTCTGATGGTCACGCTGGTGAAAGATTATGGGCTGCAATACCTGTTGGCGGCCACCGTTCTGACCGGTGTTCTACAAATCCTTGCAGGCTGGCTCCGCCTGGGTTCCCTGATGCGCTTTGTGGCGCGGTCGGTGATTACGGGCTTTGTGAATGCACTGGCCATCTTGATTTTTGTGACACAAATGCCTGAGCTC
>JAOUNC010000478.1 GCA_029881175.1 Nitrospirota bacterium
ACAACATGCAAAAAAAATGGGGCTCAACCCCTATGTCTGGTTTTCGAACATGGAACAAATTGCTCTCCGTCACATAGGCAGAGAACCTGTTCGCTATGTGGCAAATATTCATAAATATTATTTAGCGTATCGTCAGAGCGAAAAAACCATGGAGAGAAAATCCCAGGAAATAAAAGAGCTACAATCTCGTTAAGGATGACAATAAGCACATGAACACATAATCACGGACTCAAAAAACCTTGCACCGTCGTTTCTCTCGCCCCAAATCCTGGCAAGCCAGCCCATCGGCACAGAAAGCAACTTTTACGATTATTCATGGACGTCGAAATATTCGTCATCCATGTGTTTTTTCGCAACATCACTCGTCATGATATCTTTAATCTCCCTCACTTCTCAGTCATTTCTGGAACGGGATCGGTCAACGCCAGGATAATCTGCCAGGGATTCTCCCTGGAAAAGTCCAGTGGGAATGTAAACCTGTTGATACGTCCGTTGAGGAAAATTCACCCTCATAAAAATAGGGGGAGAGCACGTGGAATCTACCCTTTATATCTGCCCTGTTGGGATGCTGGAACAGTATGCTCTCGTTCTTCAAGAAGGGGAATAAGAATTCTCAAGGTCTTCAGATGTCGTTCTAATACGCGATGTACCAGACTGAGGAGATCAAGAAGATGGTCAAGATCACGAGGGCCAATTCTTCCGGTCGCTCCACTTCGTAAGAGCCGTTCCTTGAGACTTTGATAATCCTCTTCCAGTGAGGCAAAACTCGTTTCTATTTGATTAACATTCGTTTGGTTGGATCGTAATTCAATTTTCACCAGACAGTTAATGACGGCTCGCGTATACCCGGTAAGGTCCGGCAGGAGAGATTTATCGGCTAAGGCTTCTCCTGCTGCCCGTATCCCTACCACACCCATAACTAAGTTTGTCGCTTCAGCCAGATAATGCGTGATACGTCAGGTTTCTGAAAGGGTAGACACGTCCTTCTCAACTAAAGGGAGCTTCTGCGTTTTGACGATGAATTGGCCGACCATTTCAACCAATTGTGTGATCAATTCTTCGCGGCTTTGGAGTCGTCTGCCATATTCTTTTCCGTGCATTAAGGCGGTAACCGCTGTGTGTCTGGCCAGCACACCGATTCGATCAATTTCCATCAGTAAAGCATTCATAGCCAAGGCGGGAGTCGCGACAACGGTTTCATCAAGATATTTAGGTTGACTCTCGTCTTCTTCCTGCGTCCGATACTGCCGATGAAGCCACGTGACCAATCGTTGGGTAAAGGGCCAAAGAAGGATGACTCCCAGCGCATTGAACACGGTGTGAAATAACACCAGCACGACAGTGGGCGAATATTCAAGTTTCAAAACTTTCCCGGTTTCAGTCGTGAACCAGATGAGAAACGGAAGAATGGCGAGCGCGACAAGCCCGGTCACCGCATTCAATACGATATGAGCTCGAGCCACACGTTTGGCATTAGGGGTTGCCCAGATGGAAGCAAAAAAGGCAATTGAGGTCGTGCCAAGGTTAGATCCGATGACCATCGCCGCGGCACTGGGCAAGGCCAAAACCCCACCACTGGCTGCCGTCAAGGTCATGGCAATTGCGGCACTGGACGATTGGGTGAGGACGGTCAGGAGAAATCCAATACCGACGAGTAGGAACACACCGAGTATCCCGAATTCCGAAACCATTGCCAGATTAAAAGAGGATGAAATGGCTTGAAACGCATTTTTCAGCGTATCAATCCCGATAAAAAATAATCCAAAACCCGCAAATACTTGGCCAAATCCCCCTTTGTGAGAACTTGAAGCCAGGAACCACATAGGAATTTCTATCCCAATCATCGGTAAGGCAAAAATGTCGACTTTAATCTTGAATCCCAAAATCGCCACCAGCCATGCGGTCATCGTGGTTCCGATATTGGCTCCATAGATAACCCCTACAGCTTGAAACAGCGTGGGGAATCCGGCATTCACAAACCGATGGTGGCGACGTTGACGGCGCTGGAGGATTGGACAACTGCGGTCAACAGACAGCCTGAGGCAATTCCCTGGGCTGGCGTTTTGGTCCAACGCCCCAGAAGGTTTCGTAACGCATTGCCACCGGCCAATTTCAATCCATCAGTAATGAATTTCATGGCCAGGAGAAACAGCCCATTCCTCCGGCGAGTTGACCAAGAATGATTATGGCATGCATCCGACCCAGTAGGTAAAAGGTGAGGAAGAAAGATCTTTAAAAGACTTCACCACTAGTGTGGAGCAAATGGGCATTGTCGGTCTACCCTTTTGCATTCTCACCAAAGCTTCTCTTCCCCACCATTTTCCCGATGT
>JAOUNC010000479.1 GCA_029881175.1 Nitrospirota bacterium
AGGCAGGACGGCCCATGTCAGCACCCGCTCTCCAGAAGGATGATTGATGGAGACCCATCGCTGAAGCACACCGGAAAATCCAAAGAACCGCACATTGGTTTGAACAAAGCCTGTGTCACCTTTCGCTTCAATGACCAAGACCTCTTCACCCGCGCCTAAGACTTGCCGGGCAATCCCTTCCCTCGACGTGATCCCAAACAATTGGCCATGACCAGTAGCAATACTGACTCGATCCGTCACAACATCATGGGCAAGGCCAACATTTGGACACACCCCCATCCCCAGGCAACCGAAGAAGACGAAGAGAAGCGCCCTCTTCATTTCACAACTACCTTGCAGAAGATGTTTAGCGATAATCCCATGGGACGCCTCGTTCTCCCTGCATGATAGGACCTAAAATAGATTTGGCCAATTGTGTTCCATTTCCTTGGGAGCCCCATAATCCGGTCATGCTGATCAAGAAATTATATTGTTCTCGATCGGGTAATCGAAGATAATACAGACCAACGGAAAAACAGCGGCAAGGATTTTGATACAGCCCTACGACATCCCATTCCGCAGTCTGTCCGGTACGCAAGTCATGATACCAGCGAGTCCCCACCGTCACCCCTCTCGGCAACCGCACACCCCCTCCAGCAGTGAGAAACATAATCTTTTCAGCGGGTGCCAAGACTTCGTTAAACGAGATGGGATTCCAAATATCTCCACGACGAACCCGCGAACCAGCCCTTGCGTATCGTTGACCGACCGAAAGATACCAGGCTTGATGGCCCTGAATGAGTCCATCCGTGTTTAATTGCGTGAACTCTTTCTGCTTATGATCAAAAAAAGCATCAACCGTCACATCGAAAGCTGAGAGAAACTTCGTCGTTCCCAAGGGTTGATGAAATTCCCCACGAGTCCAAATGTCTGAAAACTTTGACGCGGATGGAGGAGGGTCTCCCACATGATAACTTTGTGCAACCAACACATCTAACCATGGGCTTGATCCACTAGCCTGGCCTTGATGGCTCAGGCGGTTTTTCAGCGAATAGGTGAGAAGGCTTTTATTGATCAGATCATCCACGGCATCAATTTGCACCAACTTGGATTGTCGAGTTTGCGGAACGAACTCATAAATCACACGTGGTTCAACGGAATGCCGAATCCAGTCGTTTTGACCAAACGCAAAACGTTTAGTGAGATTACTGAACGCTTCAGCACCAATCCAATAGGTTTCCCGTGACTGTACGGACTTATCGGTGACCCCGCGAGAATACGCCACCTCCCGGAACTTGACCTGCGGACGGAACCCCACTGCATGTCCTACATGCAATCCTTCAAGAGACATTCCTGGAAGAAAATCCAATCGGCTCACATTAAATCCTTCTTCACGCCCAAAATGCACGAAGGTCGTATCTGCGGTAAGCGCGACCGGACTACCTAATAACCCCGGATTCACAAATCGATGACCCACCTCCGGTATTCGCTGAAAGGTACTTTTTCCACCATCTCCCAGTGGTTGGAGATATTGTCCAAAAAGATACAAGGCCCCATGATCTAATCGTTGAAGAATGGTCACATTCGATTCTTGGCTTGGCAAGGCCCTCTGAGTTCCAGAGTTACTAAAATTATTTAATACCGTCCGATCGGTTGCATAATTTGCAAAAATCCTTAAAGAAAGATCCCGAGAAAACTCTTGAATATGAGCCCCTCGAATCTCGGCTCGACCACGATTTTGATCGGTATCATAGATGGACCGCACCAGCCAATTTCCCTTCGTGTGCCGATTCCAGGCATAACGATATTCCAGGTCCCCACCTCCGCCACGCTTTGTCATTATCTGTGGAGAAATGGTCAAATCATTGCTGGGATTAATGGCCCAAAAAAATCCTTGGCGATACATAAAACCAAAAACATTGTCGACACCGATCGTCGGAAGAAGCAAGCCGCTTTTTCGTTTAGCCCCCAGCGGATACTGAAACGGAGGAAGTGGAATCAGAGGCACGTCATTCACGTTGAACCAGACCCCTTTGCCAAACAAACTATCCTCATAGTCCAAATCCACATCATCGAATGTAAACCGCCATGCGGGAATCTGCCCATCCTTGGCATCACAATTGGTGAACGAACCATCTTTCACCCGGTAATGCGATTCCGAAAATCGTTGGAACCGGCGTCCCGTGACAAATGAATTTTTCTTTTTATCAAAAATTTCTCCGGTCGTTATGACGCCGGCTTCGGTGTTCATATTCAATTCAAGCTGCTCAGCCCACACATCAGCATGTCCATCACGAAGATGGACATGACCCACGGCAATCAGCCGACCGGTTAATTTCTGAAGGGTCG
>JAOUNC010000480.1 GCA_029881175.1 Nitrospirota bacterium
CCACCATTACTTTAATTTTCCCGGTCTTTAACCGTTCTTCCGCAGCAAGCCGCAGCTTACGAGACAAACTGCCATGATGGGAGGCCACCTGATCCTCACCCACTCGCTCACTCAAATGATGGGCAATCCGTTCGGCGAGGCGACGCGTATTCACAAAGACCAGCGTGGACCGGTGCTGCTCGGCAATGGCCGCAATACGATCGTAGACCTCCGACCACATCGCATTCGTGGCAATAGCGCCCAATTCATCGTTGGGCACCTCAACTTGCAGATCTAACGCCCGCCGATGCCCCACATCCACAATGTGGCATTGCGACGATTCAAAGAGCGATGCTTGCCGATCTTTCGCTCGATGAGAAGATTCACCCAGAAGAAACTTGGCCACCTGCTCCAAGGGCCGTTGCGTGGCCGATAAACCAATGCGGACCAACCGCTTTTTCGTCACCACATCCAAGCGTTCCAAAGACAGCGCCAGATGAGAGCCCCGTTTATTGGGTGCCAGCGCATGAATCTCATCCACGATCACGGTATGCACCCCGGTTAACAATTCCCGGCTCCGTTTGGCCGTCACCATTAGGAACAACGTTTCTGGAGTGGTCACCAAGATATGCGGCGGATGCGTCAGCATCCGTTGTCGTTGGGCGGGAGGCGTATCCCCTGTCCGGACTTCTACTCGAATATTGGGACTCAGCCAACCGGCAGACAACGCCAGTTGACTAATCTCATCTAACGGCTGTTGTAAATTTTTATGGATATCATGACTGAGCGCACGAAGGGGGGACACATAGACGACTTGGATCCCTTCAACCAACTCCCCATGAATCGCCTGGTGTAACAACCGGTCAATACAGGTGAGAAAGGCGGCAAGGGTTTTCCCTGAACCGGTAGGAGCCGAAATCAGCGCATGCTTCCCAGACTGAATCGCCGGCCAACTTGCCTTCTGGACATCCGTCGGCTCCCCCAACGTCGTCGAGAACCATTCTTGAATCACCGGATGAAACGCTTGCAGCGGCATGGGTTAGTGCCTCATGACTGTCGAGGGAAGCAATGACAAGATTGTAGCAAGTCTCCAGCAGAAAACCATCAGACCGTCATTCCTGCATGCTGCTGGAAGGAATCCATCTTCAAACTTCCCCTCCTTTGTAAGCAACGGACGCGCCCTACGGGACGCAATATGCAAGCTCAAGGGGAGGTAGAGTTCTCTAGGCCAGCTTGGAATTTTTCAATTTATTTCACCGATACACAGAAATATACACCTCATCAGCTCGGTCCTTAATCCAGGGAAATCGAAATAAGGTGCGGATTTGGCTGGAATATTGCCCGATATTCACGCGTTGCCAGATGCCTTGTTTAAAATACTCCCGGTTCCCCTCATCGCTCAAAAACCCGGCAAGCCGCGCTTCAGTAAAAAAGCTCACCGCCCAACTATTCGTCCACGAGGGTTGGCATTGCAACACATAGTCATTCACTTGGTAAAGGAGCGCTTGCATTTTTGGAACATCAACCATCACAGACTCGGGAGTCAGAAGAAACAAGACCTCATGCCCTTCAGGAATCTTGATCAGACTAATCTCACGTTCCAACTTCAGACACACGGGGGAATCAAACGAATACGCGGTAGGTTCTCCAGCATCACCTTTCGGAATAGTGACAACTTGTGGCAACCCCTTGTGACAGACAAATTTCAAAGAGGCCGGAGGGCAGTCCCAACGCAATTGCACACCAAATTGCGCAATGTCGTCCACAAGCGAAGGCAACCGCGGGTTCAACACCATCGTATCTTGGATCGATTCACCTGGAAGAATCTGAATCACGCGTGATCCAAGATTCCAATACTGAACCTGTTGCTTCACCAAACTCTCTTCTTGATCCATTCGAAACACGGAGAACCACTTCGAATCATTCGGAGGATTCCACGGCAAATCCCGAACATTCACGGTCACCACATCCTCACTGATATTGGTTAAATGTATTTCAAGTTCATACACCCGCGCCTGCGGCTTCTTCAAAAACACCTCCATCGCCAACGGCAAACGCAGCTTTTCTTCAGGATCAGTAGCTTGACTCTCTGAGGGGAATAAACCAAGGACCAATACCAACAGACACAATGAACGCAAACAAAGAGGTTTCATGAAATATCCTGAAAATTTTTCGTGTAAATGGGTTTCTGGTAGGGCCTTACCTTTTACCTAAGGAACACTGTAGAAACATAGGACCATTCCACGCAAATGGTCAAATCATTTCCCATTTTAATGAAAAAAAATAATGCCTATCAGCAAAGTGCACACACGAATTTCCTGTGGTATAACGGGGACTTTCTGCCTGAT
>JAOUNC010000091.1 GCA_029881175.1 Nitrospirota bacterium
ATCATTGCTCGAGCGTGCGACAAATACTCAAAGAGAACTCTTGCGCTATCAGCAGACTGAGGCAAAATAAAAAATCAATGACGATGAAAGAGGGCAACTCAGAACACGTCTTCATCTCAAAATCCACAACCAGCTGCCCGGCTAGCTTCAGTCATGGACTCCCGATCAGGTACATCCATAAAAATTCGGCCCAACCTTGATGGTGAGATAACCCACAGGAAAAACGCCCCAGATCCTTGAATTTCTTTTCTGGCTCTCTCACCGGGAGAAGGGTACTTTTACCCAAAAAAAATTTCCGGTCATGACTTGAGAAGCGCCCACATCTCATGGCCGGATGAAATGTTTACGCCAACCTATTTGCTCATTCTTGAGTCTGATTCAACAATCATCTTTCCATCTGTCAAATTGGGAAGGTCACTTCTTGAACAACCATGTTGCGTGGCTTCATATGCTATGCCCATGAGCAGGCCTCAAATTCCTAAAGGAGAAAAATTTATGCCGAGAGATGGTTAGAAGAGTTCGGCTCAGCTCTTTGGCCTTTGGTGATGATTATGAGTGACAAAGGAAAGTTTGCCGGCTCTATGGAGGATTCGTTACTATTCAACTTTAGGGGATCGGCCCTTGTAGCGAAAAATGATACAAAAAAAGGAGAAAAGGCATGATTCAAACATTCCTGATTGTGATGATTTTTTTCTCAGTGGGATTGGTGGGATGTGGTTCGAGTCCGGAAAAACGGAAAGCAGAAGCCGATGCTCTAATGGCTGAAGAAAAAGCCAAAATGATGCAGCAATACAATGAGTGTCTTAAGAAAAATGAAGGGCAGGAAGATGTTTCAGCAAAATGCGCCCATTACAAAGAAGGCTCCGAAGCCTTCATGAGAAAATAACGGTTTGGGGCTCGAAAGCCTTCTTTGATCTGTGAAGCCTAAGACAGAGCGGTTGAAGACCTGTGTCAGATAAAATTTAGCATCTGCTCGAAACTGAAAGCGCCTCTCAGTGGTCGTTCCTTTATTTGTGACCAGACATCCTCTCTGTGGTTTGATCACCCCCGTCATTCAATCACGAGGATACATCCGAAATGAACACGGGATGGATGCCCGATTAAAAATGTCGGGCATGACGGTGTTGGGAACTGATTTCGATACATGCTCATCCTGGGCACTGAAGGCTTTGAACCTGGCCGCCGATCCTTCGCCGCGGGCCTTGGCCTGATCCCCTTCAATTGCGCTCAGGGAAGGCTTGTCGAATGGATCAGGATGACAACCTGCTGAAGAACTCACCGAGTCATTACCTATTGCTCCCATGCCTGCATCGGGAACCATCAAGGACAAGTACACGTTGGTGAAACGTTACCATTCTGAATTTGTCATTCTGAGCGAAACGAAGAATCTCGCCTACTTGTGGCATCGTCAAAGTTGATACCGATCTTTTGCGTGCTACTCAGGCAGGCCTGTGGACTTGGAATCGGCGTTACCGGTTACCAAGTAAATCGGAGAAATCCACCATTATAGTCGGGGGCGTTCAGGGAAGGTGGAAGCAGAAGAGGTTGTTCTTGCTTAAAATCCAAGCCCTCGGGCAAATTCTCTGGAGGGATGACGGATTGCAAAGCCTGGAAACTGTGCATTTCGAACCCTAATTCAATGCCCGGCAACTTGCCGGGAGATTTCAGGTGAAGACGGGGCCCATTATCGGATTGAAACGCATTCCTTTCCGGATTGCGCTGAAACAATCTTTCACCCAAAAAATTTCTCTCTCCTCCATTGCCATCAGATACATTGGAAGTGTTTTTCTCTCCAAGAACATCTTGAGACGGATGCTCCTCTACCGTCAAAACCTCCGGCACCTGAAAGGCAGCTTCCACGGGTGAATGGCCAATGGCACCTTGCAGCACACACCCAAGAGAAATAACAGTGCCCAGTAAAACATTTGTCTTCTTCAATCTCGTCATCACTTCACTCCGATCTAGCTTTTCCGTTCATAAATGCGTAAATCATCTTACCATAAGAACAATGAGGGGCTTTTTTCATCTGGATCCTTTTTGTGGATTCATTTTCATGGATAGTGCCTGAGGTCCGTTCCAGAACCTCAGGCACTATCCATCAAAACAGGGCTTCTTCCATCGAATATTAATGGGAGCGTTCAATCATTATTATTTTCAAGGGCCAATACGCCCATAGGCATGTTGGATGTCTGAGGCAACGGGGCTGTTCAAAAAAGTTCGTCCAGCAAGGCCGCAGCCAATTTTCGGCGCGGAGCGTACTTCCAGTACGTGAGCACGAAAAATTGGCGAGAACGCCGCTGGCGGCTTTTTTCAACAGCCCCTTAATGAGCCTCCTTGGACGGCCAACGGGTGATCTTTGCCGGTGCCATCCTGGGGAATGAAAAGAATCCCTCTTCCCATTTGGACACCCCCATCCCCGTCAACCAGTTTTTTCGATAGGCCTTTCCTTGCTTGGCCACGTTGGCCACTGCCCCTCTGAGATCATCCACATCAGTTTGCACGTGGTCCTTGATATTCTCATACACCCGAGACATTTTTTTCCGGGTTCGGGCACCGGACTGTGGAGCTGTCAGCAGTCCACCCATGAGACCGACGAGAGTGCTGGTGACGAATACAAGCCCTGAAACCTTCCACATAACTTTGTCCACTGGACACCTCCTTGATACAGGTAAAAGGTTCATGACCAAATACTTCTTTGTGTTTTCCGAGTGATCATGGTTCTTTCAATATATGTTGGCCTTAGGTCGGTTATCCTCAAAAGAAATGGATTCGTCAAAATTTGACGTTTCGTCAAGTGTTAACAAAAAAATATTGGGGTTAGAGCATTCCCATTTGAGCGGATTCCTTTGGAAACACCTCCTTCAAAATTCGGCTTCTCGTCTGCTCATAATCCAACTCCTTGGAAAGTGGACGCCAGCCGAACCCATCGAGTAAGGCATGCATATTTTCCCACACCGCTTTCCTCGGATCGGTTATCCCCAGGGCATGAAGATTCACCTCGGAAGACATCAACACGTAAGCCCCCAACGCCCCTGTCCACAAACCAAATGCCACTTCCTCCGGGGTAACCCCTTTTTTTAATTTCACATGGCCCTCAGTCACCGCATCACGCAACACGCCGGACACAATGTGCATGTTGTTCAGATTACAAGCATCCAATTTCTTTTGAAAAGTCGGCGAAGCTTTTCGCATGATTGATTCGTTTTGAACCAGGAGTTTCGCTTTAAAGTGGTCCGGGTTCAGACAGACAAACAGGTCATACCCTAACGCCATGGCGGCCATCCGTTCCCGGGGTTTACCCTTCAGATTGGACCCCCTGAGAAGAAACTTGCCGGCTTTTTCCGCTGACTCGGAAAGCATCGCCACTAAAATTTCTTCCTTGCATGAGAAATGTTGATAAATCGTACCTTTTGAATATTCCGTGACTTCCGCAATCCGATCCATGTTGAGATCCAGATAGCCCACATCGAGTAAGAGCTTTCTGGCCGTATGAATAATAAGGTCTTCCCGTTGGGCATACTCCCGTTTCTTTCTTTCTGAAGCAGCCATGGCTTATTTCTACCAATTACTTGACGCTTAGTCAATATTTAACTATGAGTCAACTAATGTGCAAATTTAGCAAAATTACACACACAAGGGTGAAAAATTTAACGGATCTGTATGATGGGATTTAATGAGCTCTCAGGGTAAGGCGATCTTTTTGTTGTGGCAAATGGGGAAAGATCAGGCTCATTAGGCAAAAACATGTGCCATTGAAACGATTCCTTCTATTAACGCGAAGTCGCAACCACATGTTCCAGAAATCTCACACCGTTCATCGCCCTATGGCTTATCGAACTCGAACACCCGCCTCCAATTGTCTCACAATTGAAAATAGGGCTTGTCACTTCTGTTCCGCAAAAAACTTCTCCAGCACCGAGAAAACTTCGGGCACATGAACGGTCGCAACGCCCCAGATGATCTTCGGGTCCACGTTGCCGTAATCGTGGGCCACAATGTTGCGCATAACACGCATTTGGCGAAAAGAAAGTTGCGGGAAGGAGTGCCTGGCTTCTTCGGTCAGATGGGCAATGGATTCTCCAATGATTTTGATCCGCCGGATAACAGCATCTTATTTCTGCATGTCGGTGCAGAATGCGGTTTCCGTGGTGCCTTGGACATAGGAGGTAATGAGACGCGCGGCTTCCAGAATGTCGTGAAGCCGGCCCAGTTGTTCAGCCTTCATAGACACAGACGGCCGAAGAGAGAATATGCTCGCGGGCGAACTGATTCCGCGATTGTTCCAAAGAACGACGTAGGACGAAATCCACCCGTTTACCAACCAGCTCCTCCGCCTTTCCCGCCATTTCCAGAAGTGCGGCAGTCGAAACCGGTTCGTCCAATGTCACCAGCAAGTCCATATCACTGCCTGGCATGGTCTGACCACGTGCGACCGAACCGAAAACCTCAAGACGGCGGATGTGATGCTTTTCACAGAAAGGCTTCAGGCGTTGGCGCAAACTAGCCGGGGAAAGTAGGTCTGACTGATGCATCATGAGCACATGATAACTGGCATGCGAAATCGACGCAAACCCCCGAAATTTAAATATTCAGCCGTACACCTGGATACGCCGAGGATCTTCATTCTTTTTGGAAACCATTCCGGAGCCGCTAACTTGGTATACACGGCAATTATCTTAGGAACTGACTATTCTGCTTCCCTCTAATAAAAGGGGAAGCTAGAGGGATTTTTTAATATTTTTTCTTCTGAATACCCCCAAGTCTTGCTCGGGGTATCTTCATTCGGCCTTTTTGGAAAACACTTCCACCAATGGTCCTCCCATGGCACCCGATGGGGCCTTGATGCTCAACAGTGAGGACAGGGTTGGAGCCAGGGCCACCGTATGCACGCGGCGATGGATTGTCTGGTGCGGAATTCCTGGCCCTGCAAAAACAAGAGGGACATAGGTGTCATACGCCCATGGGGACCCATGGGTGGCAGCCACGGTCAACCCATCGAAGTCATTAATGAACCAATGGGGTTCGAAGATGACGAAGATGTCCCCCGAACGCGTTGGATTAAAGTTGTGAAGGACTGATCGGTACAGGAGGGTATCCGGAAGATTGCCTTGCTGAAGAGCACTGCTGGAAACAGCCAATGCAATCCCTTCAAGCTTGATCAACTCTTCAGCCACGGCCCGTTCGACGTCGGCTTGATTGAGTCCCTTCTCTTGAATCACACTTTGGTTGAGATACAGGTAGGGGTGGGAATACCGCTGAATCAATTCTTTTCCGATGCCGAACGTTTGCTTCAGACGTTCAAAGGCAGGTTCCTTTTCCCATGTGTCCGGGTTGACATAGTTGGCTGCAATACCAAATTCATTGAGATAGCCAGGCACTTCGGGTCCGCCATGATCTGCTGAAAGTACGATTACGGTATTTTGCAATCCAACTTCCTGATCCACAAAGGCCAACAGATCAGCCAGAGTGCGATCCAACCGAAAAATATTATCCTCACTTTCCAGACTGGACGGACCAAAAAGATGCCCCACGTAATCGGTGGAAGAAAAACTTACCGAGAGATAATCCGGAATGGCATCCTTCCCCAGGTCTTCACCTTTGATTAGCGCCTTGGCAAAGTCGAGTGTCAGTTCATCCCCAACCGGACTCAGCGTCAGGAAGGTGGTGAAATATTTGTGGTCGGGTTTCCCGAATGGATGGGGAAAGACACGCCCATACCCGGGAAAGTTCGTTTCCCACGATCGATCATCCGCCTGGCCGTACAGATAGGTCGAGGCGTCATAAAGCAATTCCCATGACCTATTCCCGTAAGAAAAAGGAAGGCGCTTGTCATTCCACTGCGTGACCCAGGACGGATACGACTTATAATAGTAGCTGCTGGTGACAAACTCTCCGGTCTTTTTTGAAAACCAAAACGCCTTACCCGCATGACCCGCCATGGAGACAGCCCCACGGTCCTTCACCGATACGCCGAAAATTTTTGCCCGCCCTCCCGTGTGAATCGCCAGTTCGTCACTAAAGGTCGTGCCAAGAATGGCCATAGGCGAACGTCCTTCCGTGCTTGCCGCTTTTTGGGTGGGATCAATTTCCGTCTGTTTCTCAACGTCCGCGCCTTTGGTCAGGAGCGGATAGCGTGCATCTTCGATGTTATACGTCATGCCCCCCGTTTCCCGATCGAACCAGAGATTGCCGATCATGCCATGCAGCGATGGGTGGGCGCCTGTAGCCAAGGTGGCATGGCCGACGATGGTTTCGGTATTAGCATGCGCATGATGGGCGTCGGCGAACACTGTGCCTTTCTCCCACAAATAGCGAAACCCGCCCTCCCCTAGCCGTTCCTCATAGCGCATCGGTAAATCCCCGCGTAACTGATCCACGGTGATCTGAAGAATCAGACGTGGAGGCTCCTCCGCAAGAGTCGTGTTCAAAGGGATGCACAGGAAATTGATCAAAAAAATACAAAGGGGAAATTGTCTCATCAGGGCTCTCCTCTCACCAGGGAAAAGGTTGTTGAACCTGCCTGCAACGCACTCCTGCCCCAAGATGGGGAAAGATATGAGGGACGTCAGTTCGAGCATAGAATCTCGTTACATGAGTATTCCGTGGAATCTGAAAAAATGGCCTCGCCCAGGAGATACCTGGACGAGGCCATGGTGACACACGGAATTAGGGGGATCCTACCCCTGCCTGGAGTTTTTCCATCACCTGATCCAGACTAAAGCTTGCCGCTTTTTGACGCGGAGGATACTCCTTGAAGGTGGCAAGGAATTTCCCGACATACGTTTGGGCCGGAACAAGCAGAAACGCATGATCCAGCAACCAATCATAATAGGTATTCGAGGTGATTTGTCCTCGTTCATAGGGATCTCGACGCAGATTAAATATCAAGGGAACCCGTAACGGGGTAAACGGGTTGGCCCAAATTTCAAATGTCTTTTCAACTCGTTGCTGTAAGAAAATTAATTTCCAATCCCGGTACCGCAACGCACTCAGATCCCCATCGTCCGTGAAATAAAACACTTCCTCGCGACTCCCTTTCTTTTCTTTTCCCGTCAGATAGGGGAGAAAATTGTACCCATCCAGATGCACCTTGAAGGTTTTGTTGCCGGCTGTATGCCCCTTCAACAGTTTTTTCTTGATATCCGCATCGCCAGCAATCGCTGCGAAGGTGGGGAGCCAATCCATGTGGTGCATGATCTCATTCGATACCGAGCCAGGTTGAATATGGCCCGGCCACCGGACCATGGCTGGCACACGCATGGCGCCTTCCCAGTTGGTATTCTTTTCACCCCGGAATGGCGTCATCGCCGCATCCGGCCACGTGTTCATATGCGGACCATTGTCCGTGGAATAAAAGACAATCGTATTGTCTGCAATGCCCAGGTCATCCAATTTTTTTAACAATTTTCCGACATGCATGTCGTGTTCAACCATGCCGTCGCTATATTCGTCTTGTCCGGAAATGCCTCTGAGTTCGGCCTTCACATGGGTACGGAAATGCATCCTCGTGCCATTCCACCAGACAAAGAAGGGCTTTTTGGCTTTGTGTTGGCGATCAATGAAGTCCAGGGCGGCATCGGACGTTTCATCATCCACGGTCTCCATCCGTTTCTTGGTCAGGGGACCCGTGTCTTCAATTTTCCCATCGGCATAGGAATGAATGACGCCGCGCGGCCCAAATCGTTTGCGAAAATTGGGATACTCCTGCGCATTTGGATAATCAGGAAGTTCCGGTTCTTCTTCAGCATTGAGATGATAGAGATTGCCAAAAAATTCATCGAACCCATGATTGGTGGGCAGATGCTCATCCTTGTCTCCCAGATGGTTTTTCCCGAACTGCCCGGTGGCGTACCCCATAGGCTTAAGCACTTCCGCAATCGTGGGATCTTCCCCCTTGAGGCCAAGCTCAGCACCAGGTAATCCGACTTTACTGAGACCGGTGCGGAACACGCTTTGGCCCGTGATAAACGACGAACGGCCTGCCGTACAGCTTTGCTCGCCATAATAATCCGTAAAAATCATACCTTCATCGGCGATCCGATCAATATTGGGGGTCCGGTAACCCATCAGGCCTTTCGTGTAGGCGCTAATGTTAGACTGACCGATATCATCGCCCCAAATGACCAGGATGTTAGGTTTATCTTGGGCCTGGGCTACCGAGAAGCCCAAGCCCAGGATCAGAATGCCCACCCCAAAATACCTGGGAAGATGTAAGAGAAAAGATTTTCTTTGAGTCATGCAAAACCTCCTTAGGATTGAGGTTGAAAATGATGCTGTTTTAAAGGCGCCTGCAAAGATAAATAGAAAATGGGGCCTCAAATACTGGTCTTTTGCCAAAGGCCCAAGCCTATTACGTAAACATTGCCTCAAAAGTTCTGGTGAGGGCAACTTTCAATCCGACAGTATTTCCAGATAGATGAAGTGACCACATTCAAAGATTCTCACTGCCAACCATTTCCCATGGGGCCTTCTTCTCATGTGTCAGGTATTGCAGACTTGTCCTGCGCAATAACTGCCCATGGGATAACGGTCATGGCGACAGGACCATTGGGGGCAGAAGACGCATTCAACTCATTCAGCGTTCAAACATCCTGAGTTCTTCTCCATATCTGAATCGGCAGATGCCCCCCAGTGGATTGTTCATTGGCTGGTTGCTCCAAACCATCGGTAGTACGCATTGCCACCATCGGCTTCAAGGACACGTGTCATGGCCTGCGACCAAAGTTCCGGATAGCCGGACTGGCCATTGAGCGCGGCCTGATAAAAGAGTAACAAATTCTGGCGTTCGGCAGAAACCGCCATCAGGAAGGAAGCGTCTGCGCCGAGTAACGGTGCATTGGTGCGTAGCTCCATCAAGCGAGGCAGCGTCCGTTGCAATTCA
>JAOUNC010000481.1 GCA_029881175.1 Nitrospirota bacterium
AAATGGCACAAAGGTTCTCATTAAAGGAATGAACCCTGCAGTCCGTAGAACCTTAGAGGAACTAAGTGTCATAACCAATATCGGCAAAGAAAATTTCGTAGAAAATTTTGACGCAGCATTAAAAGAAGGCATTGATTACATCGGCGAACAATTCCTCGGCCGGAACATTGGACCCAAGCAAGCCTAAAGCAAACGCTGAATTTCAATCCCCTACAATTAGGCAATCCTCCCTCAATTGAACGATCCCCTCATTCAACGGTCTCTTCAAATAGACTATCCGCTTGTCCTGCGACAATCGGTTCCTCCAAAAATCTCACCACAGGGCAGATGCAAATGGACGCATCCTGCGAAAGGGTAGGAAAGCGTTTGGCTTTCAGGACAACACTGCGTCTAAGGAACAGGCCGACCCTCCTCAGATAAATCTGCTAATCTCCCCTACCAGTGAGAGGGTTGAGGTGAGGGTGGAGGCTCAATCAACAGTTAAACGACTTTAATGTCGTTAATAGGGTAAAACCAGATCTATGCAGATCAAAAGATTGGCGAGTGAAAGACTCCCCCCACAATTGCGACACTGGCTTTGGGCGCGAAAGGTCGCGTTCGGTAATCGCCGGATTCGAGAGCTTGGCAGCCATCTCTCAATACGACTGCAAGAGGCGGCACATCAGGACGTCTCCTTCTTTGAACGGATAAGCACGAAAGCGGAGTGGGAGGTATTTCGTGATGAACGCATGAATGCCCTCCGTCTTTCGCTCACGAACAATGTGACGCACTCGGAAATACCTGACTCTGTGATCACGGGCACTCTAGAACGGGACCGATACCGCATTGATAATGTGGTCTTCCAGGGCCACATGGATTTGCCGGTGACGGCTAATATTTATCGTCCACTCAAAACGACAACAAAAACGCCCGCGATTATCATCTGTCACAGCCATCACGATCCCAAGACTGAAGAGGAGCTGCAATATATGGGGATGACTTGGGCCCAACAGGGCTGCACCGTTCTCATTATGGACTTGCTCGGGCATGGCGAACGACGACAGCATCCCTTTGCCTCACCAACAGACTACAGCGGGGCATTTCGTGTGGATCGGCAAGACTACTACTTCCGCCATGTGCTGGGCATGCAATTGGATCTGATAGGCGAAAGCTTAATGGGGTGGATGGTTCAGGATGTGAAGCGTGGCATTGATCTCTTATGGGCCAACCCACAAATTGACCATGACAGAATCATCCTCATCGGGGCAGTAGCAGGAGGCGGGGATGTGGCAGCAGTTGCTGGAGCATTGGATGATCGTGTGACGGCAGTGGTCGCGTTCAACTATGGCCACCTATCGATGGGTGATTGGGACTCGACAAGAAGCCTTCCTGATACCGCTCAATTGGGATTTTGGCCATGGGTTATTCTTGCCTCGCTGGCCCCTCGCCGGTTGGTCTACGGCCGAGAATTCGCCTGGAATGCTCAACATGATGTCGTATGGCAGCATCTTGAGAAAGTGTATGCGCTCTATGGCAAACGCCATGCACTCCGATCCGTTCACGGATCCGGCAAAGGATCGCGGCATGGACCTATGGATAGCCATTGCACGAATGTCGGTCCGATCCATCGAAGGCAACTCTATCCCATTTTCCAAGAATGGTTTGGCATTCCACTTCCTGAGCAAGAAGTGACCCAGCCTGTTTCACAAAATAGGCTGGAATGTTTGACCAGAGAAACAGACAAAACATTCGATGGGCGTCTGGTTCATGAGATCACACAGGACAGCACCCAAAAACATCTTGCCCTAATTCGTCTGGCGCGAACCTCCCAAGAACCAAGGGCACAAGCAGGACAATTGCAACAAGAACTGGCCACGGCTCTTGGACCCATGTCCCCATTCCCCTCCTACCAAGTGCAATCGCAACGACAAGGATTTGGGAAAACGGAATATGTTGTCTTACAAGTCGAAGAAAACATCGTTCTAGGTTTACAGCTTCTATGGCCTTCTGGCCTGGGCAAGACCAAACCACCAGTGGTGATTGGCTTTAGCCAGGAAGGCAATCTCCGCCTAAAAAAAGCACGCCGTTCGCTGATCCAGAGTCTGTTAGGTCAGAAAGTCGCTGTCTGCTTAGCGGAATTACGAGGGATCGGTGATGGGCGTCATGGCGAAATATATCGCGGCAGACTCAGTCCGAGTGCCGGTGTCGCCGCCACAAGCCTGATGTTTGGAGAAAGCTTGCTTAGTTCTCGAGTGCGTGATCTGCGAACCGTCATAGGCTATCTCCGTCATCGAAAAGATGTCGATCAAGAGCGGATAGCCTTATGGGGTGA
>JAOUNC010000482.1 GCA_029881175.1 Nitrospirota bacterium
TCTTGTCGGTCGCCATATTCGAGGGCTAGTTGGTGATGTGCTCCATATTTTCGGGAATGGCAATATCGAAACTCAGGCTCAAATAGAGGAGCGATTGTTGCGGAACTATTCCAATCAAGATTCTGATCTATTCACCACGCGTGAGGACCTCATCGCTGAGGCGTATCGGAAACGGGCTAAGGAAATCTCCTATACAGAGCCAGGGCCTCATGAATAGCTTTGTCAATATCTTTAATGGTGGAAGGAGGAGTGAAGGGTTTTATCAGGAAACTTAATTAATTGAGTCATGGTCTATAATGATTTAGTATTACATATGATACATAGAAATGCAGGAGGGAAATTATGGCTGTTTTATAAGGGGTCAGAGTCAAGCCCAAAGTTAGTTGAAATTCTCTCAGGCTCCCGCCATGAAAATTAGGCAACCTTGCTCCTGGTTGCCGGCGTGATTTTTAATTCCCGTAGCAGGGCGATCCGCAGCTTGGGCAGATGCCGATAGCCCTTGACCCTTCGCAGTCGCGGCTCGATATCCCATAAGGCCGCCGCCAACCAGCGTTGCCGTTGTGACGAATTGACCCAGTGATCGACCTTGGCGCAACGTGCCTCCACCGCCGCATTGATGGACTCGAGACAATTAGTGGTCTTGAACGATTCTCCCAGTACCGGAAACACCCCCAGTCGATGCAGCATCAGCGTCTCTTCCAGCCCTTCGGCCAGACTCCTCGCCGCCGATTGATTGCGCGCCTCCAAGTCTCGCTGAAGCCGGGTCAAGGCCGTGCGGGCTTGCTCATAGGTCGGCTGCCGATAGGCGCGTTGGAGCCGCGTCCGCCAGTGGGCCTGTTCGCCTTTCGGAAGATACCCAATCACGTTTTCCCGCTTGTGCCATTGGCACCGTTGAACCAGGGTCGATCCGCCAAATGCCTGCCGCACGGCCGCCCGCAAGCCTTTGCCCCCATCGATGATCACCAAGAGCCCTTGCGAGATATCCAACCCCCGATCACGCAGGCTGTGAAGGAAGGGCGTGAGGACGGCCTCATTCTCGGTCCCAGTTTCGACAAAGCCCAGGATGTGCTTCTCGCCCGTGAGCGCGATGCCCACGGCCATCACCATCGTCATGTCGGCAAAGGTCTTGCCATCGAGAAACACCGCCACCACATCTATTTGGCTCAAGTCGCGGTCCTGAAGGGCCTGCAGCTGTTGGGCACTGGCCCGCGTGAAGGTCCGGGACACCGTCGAACTCGACAACCCAATGGCTCCCGGGACTGCCGCGGCGGCGGTCTCGTAGTTCCGACACGAAATGCCATACAACACCCGCTTGAGCAAGAGGTCATCAACCCGTCCAGTCCCACAGAGTTGTTCCAATGTGTCTAAGGGGATCTCTCCGCCGCTCTTGCGCTGGACCCGCGGAATCCGAAGGGGGTGCCGTTGCCCGGCTAACTGGACACTGCCGGGATTACTCCCATGGCGGCGGCCGGGCAGGTCCGGCGTTTTCCGCGCATACCGCGCCCCAGCCAAGGTGCACACCTCTGTTTCGAGGACCTCCTGGACATGCATCAGCCCCAACGGAATGAGGGCACGAATACACTCCACTTTACTGTCCACGTCAAAGGCCTCATAGTGATCAGACCGCAGCACCGACGGGGCTCCCAGGCGTTTCGTTTTCTTGCTTCTCTTTTTGCTTTTCGCAATACTACTCATGAAGTGGCTCCTTTCTTGGATGGAGGGGATGACATTCTTGGTCGAACGCCATCTCACCATAGGAGCGGGAGCCGCTTCAAATTTCCACTAACTTTAGCACTCTCTCTCTCTGGAAACTGAAGTCTGATGGATTAGATCTTATATTGGAACAAGTGTCATCTGGAAAAAGGCTCTATTGCAATCCGAAACGGAACGTAGCTAAAGATAATATACCTAACTCTGGTCTAGAGACTTCTGCACCAAACGACAAAAATTGCTGGATCGTTCATTCAACTCCAACCTAAGTCGATTAATCCAGGGGAACTGAATATCCTATTAGGCGATGGAATCCTGGTGTTGAGCCGCCACCTCCCGTGCAGCTCAACACCAGCACCTGGTAGGCGGGGTTTTGGATCCCCGTAAATTTGAATTTGGGGTCACCCATTAGCAGGCTTTGTCAAGAATTTGGGGCCAAGAGTTGATAATACAGTTTTATGTAAGTTGCTGGTCCTGAATAGTCTGGCCGTTATCTTGAATAAGGTTTTTTCTTGAATTTGCGTGTATACATATAATCTTGTATCGAATATGGCTGTTCCATTGTCCTCGCCTCAAGCTTGGTTGCACGTTGCTTCTT
>JAOUNC010000092.1 GCA_029881175.1 Nitrospirota bacterium
ATGCAAATGCACACACAGGAAAATGATAACCAATTGAATCTATTCAATTAAATTGCCGGACACTACTGAGTTTTCATAAAGACGAAGTAGGATACTCCTCAACGGGCTCAGGGGAGGCTCACGTTCTCCCCGCAGTCATTCCCGCAAGCGGTTGGCGGGAATCCATCCGGTTTGTCTGGCCTTCAATGACGAAGATGGTTGCCCGCCACAAACTGGGGGTATGACCACAAGCGACAGACTACGGGAATCTTGCAATCTTCAGAAAACTACAGGCAGAGGTTCATTTTTGCGAGGGCAGAAGTAGGTGTTATGAGGTTTCTTTGTAATCCTAAAGCTTTGGGGTCCATCCCCAGGGCGAGGCCGAGGAGTTGGGGGAGGTGAAGAATGGGAAGGTTAATGGTCGTGTGCTCCTGATTTGCGGCTTCGGATTGCATGCCGTCCAGGTTGAGATGGCAGAGAGGGCAGGGGGTGACCATGATGTCGGCGCCATGAGATTTGGCATCGTTGGTATGGGTGGCGACCATGGATAAGGAATTGACTTTGTTGATGGTCAAAATGGGGAATCCACAGCATCGGGTTTTCCCCGGAAAGTCGACGACTTCTGCTCCAAGGATTTCAATGATGCGTTCCAGCGATTTGCCGCGATCAGGATGTTCTTCAAAACCTAAAGCCTCGGTCGGGCGTTGAATATAACAGCCATAAAACGGGGCCGCTCGAAGACCGGTGAGAGGTTTGGTGATTTTTGTTCGAAGAAGATCTTCTCCAACATCCTCTAATAAAATCCACAGAAAATGTTTGATCGTCGTGGTGCCGCGATAGCTGAGTCCTTCCTCCTCTAACATGCCATTCACTTCCTCAAGATAGGCGGGTTGAGTGGTCAACCGATGATTGGCTTGGCTCATGACGCCTTGGCAGGTGCTGCAAATCGTCATAATGGGCAGGCCTTGTTTCTCAGCCAGGGCAAACGTCCGCGCATTGAGGACGTCACCTAATTTCTCATCTTTCTCTTGCAGGACGCCCGCGCCGGTGCAGGAGGCTGTGGTCATTTCTTCGAGGTCAATACCCAGCGTAGGATACACCTGCATGACTGATTGATAGAGTTCAGGGCAGGCGCCCTTGGAGACGCAGCCTGGAAAGAAGGCGTATTTCATGATTTGGTTCGTACCCGTTTAAAGAGTCGTTGGATGTGCTGAATACTTGAAATGGGGCGATGCAACGGACCGGACAAGGGGATCTTGCCTTTGAGGCCTGACTGCAGCACCATGGGAATCATCCCCAATAAGCGGCCTACATGCTTGAGCCCAAAGGTTCTGATGGCCAGCATGGGTTCATCTAAAATGCCTTTATGCTTGATGATGTCCGTGAATACTTCTGCATGCCGGGAACCGCAGGTGGATGGTATGTTGCCCGCCATGCCCTTTGATCGCAATGCCATAATTCTATCCATCGGCCCGACGCCTTTTGGGCAGACCTGAATACATTCCATACAGCGCGTGCAATCCCACATGCCGCTTGGTTCATTGAGGGCCTCCAAACGGTCTGATGTGGTGATGTCGCGTGATCGGCCACAAACCGATAGGCTTTGGCGAGCGCCGCCGGCCCGAGAAAATTTGTGTCGACTTCCAGCACCGTGCAATCCGAGACGCAGACGCCGCACATAATGCAACTCATGACTCCGGCCAAGTGGTTCATGGATTCTGGTGGGGCGAGGTATTCGGCAACTGGTGCAGGCTCTGCGGGTCGCAACCAGGGTTGAATCTGGCGAATCTTTTCCCAAAATGGCGCCATGTCGGTGACCAAATCTTTAATCACCGGCATATTGTTCATGGGCTCTACGTCAATCGTTTCACCAAGCGGGGCGACCGAGATAATTTTTGTCTTGCAGGCGAGGGCAGCATGGCCATTGATGCGCATGCCGCATGACCCGCAAATGGCGCCCCGGCAGGAGCACCGGAGGGTGAGGGAGTCGTCAATGGTCTCCCGAACTTTGATCAGCCCGTCTAACACACTGTCCGATGGATCGAATGCCAGGTCGTATTCCTGATAGTAGGGCGAAGGGTGATCCTGCTCTGGATTGTAGCGACGAACGCGAAGGGTGGTGTGCATAGGGTTCGAATTCATGGGTCACCGACTGAGAGGTTCTCAGGTTCCCTTCATTCTAGCAAAACAGACGAGGAAGGCGGATGAGCAACAAGATTAATACACACGGACTTGAGGTTGCCATTGGGTGATGGTGACGGGAAGGAAATCCGTAAGGGGTTCGCTCCCAGGCTGATGATAGAGCAAGATATGCTGTAACCAGTCCTCGTCATCCCGATCTAAGTAATCCGTCCGGAAATGGGCGCCGCGACTTTCTTTCCGAGTCAACGCGCCCGCGATGATGGCCTCGGCACAATCTAACATAAAACCCAATTCGAGTACGGCGATCATTCCGGTATTAAACACCTGCCCTTTGTCGTGAATGGTCACGCCTGGCCATCTGGCTTTTAATGCTTGTATATGTTGGCGTGCGGTTTCCAGTCCTTCTTGCTCTCGAAACACTGACACATAGCGATTCATGGTCGTTCCCATCTCTAAGCGGAGAGCTGCCGGGCGCTCTCCGGGGCCTTTGCGAGCCAGGATGGTGGCGATGAGATGCTGGTCAGCTTCCATGCTGCGTGCTGAAATGGTGGGAGAAGGAATCGTCCGGGCATAGTTGGCCGCACATTGTCCGGCCCGACGACCAAAGACAATGGTATCCAGGAGAGAATTGGCGCCCAGTCGGTTGCCGCCATGTAAGCTCACGCAGGCCGTCTCTCCTGCCGCGAACAGGCCTGGCAACCCGTTCCACTGTCCCCGAATATCCCAACATCGACCTTCGGTGTCAGTTTTAATGCCCCCCATTTGATAATGCATGCCAGGACGAATGGGTAGGAGTTCTTCTGCGAGATCAATGTTGGCAAAGGTTTGAGCTTCGGCATAAATTTGTCCCAGGCGATCTTGAAGAAAGGCGCGGCCTAAATGCCGGCAGTCAAGAAAGACGCAACCGTTCATGCCGCGGCCTTCATTTATCTCAATCTGCTCCGCACGCGACACGACATCGCGGGAGGCGAGTTCCAACATGGTTGGCGCGTAGTGTTTCATAAAACGGTCACCCTGTTTATTGAGGAGATAGGCACCTTCCCCTCTGGCGGCTTCGGTGATGAGCAAGCCTTTGCCCTTCAGCGTGGTCGGGTGATATTGCACCATTTCCATATCCATGAGGGGCGCACCGGCGCGGTAGGCGACGGCCATCCCGTCGCCTGTGCAAATCAAGGCATTGGTGCTGGGTTCATAGACACGGCCTAACCCGCCTGACGACATAATGACCGTCTTGGCCCGGAACAGTGCAAACTGACCCGTGCGCATCTCAAAGGCCACCAAGCCGGCACAATGTCCCTGGTCGTCTTTGACAAGTGATGTGACAAACCATTCTTCATAGACGGGAATTTTGGCCTGCATGAGTTGTTCATAGAGAACATGGAGCATGGCCTGTCCGGTGAAGTCTGAGACAAAAAACGTCCGAGCTTTTTTTTGCCCACCAAAACGCCTGGTGCCCAATTGGCCTTCGTCGTTGCGATTAAAGATCACGCCCATATGCTCCAGCGTAATAATGTCATGTCCGGCATCTTGGGCGAGCACTTCAACCGCATCTTGGTCAGCCAGGTAATCGCTCCCCTTCACGGTTTCAAAGGCATGGTCTTCCCACTTATCTCCACGATCAGTGAGTGCGGCATTGATCCCTCCTTGTGCGGCATTGGAATGACTACGAACAGGATGGACCTTGGTAAGAAGCGCGACAGAAGCGCCCTGTTGGTGTGCGGAAATGGCAGCCCGCATCCCTGCAAGGCCGGCTCCGACAATGAGCACATCGTACGTAGGGGGAGAAATCATTTAAGCGGTTTGACGGTAGTGATAGGACAAATGGCTTTCATGATGTAAGGCGTGAGGGGGTGAGGCGTAAGGAGTAGGGGGGTAACAAAAAATGATTGAAATTTTTTTCGTCTCACGGTTTACGCCTCACGGTGGTCCGCTGATCCAGCTGTTCATAGGGTCGGTGGTGAGGACCTTCATAAATTTGGTCCGGGCGAAAGAGATGATTCTCCTGATATTGTTCAAAACAATGTGCCAGCCACCCGGCTACCCGCGCCATGGCAAAGATGGGCGTGAAAAGATCTGTTTCAATTCCCATGCGATGGTAAATGATCCCTGAGTAAAAATCTACGTTGGGACGAATCCCTTTGCCCCCGACTCGGGCTTCCATCTGTGCTTCCACAGCTCTGGCCAGTGTAAAGAGCGAATGAGAGCCTGCTTCGGCATCTAATTGCTGGGCGAACGCCTGCATCACGATGGCCCGAGGATCTTTCACTTTGTAAATCCGATGGCCAAATCCCATGATTTTTTCTTTATTCGTGAATTTCTTATCGATATACATGGGAATGCGGTCTTCTGAAGCGATTTCTTCCAACATATGAATCACCGCTTCATTGGCTCCACCATGGAGCGGTCCCTTCAAGGTTCCAATGGCCGATGAGATGACCGTATACGGGTCGGCCAGGGTTGAGGCGGTCACCATGCCACTGAATGTGGAGGCGTTCATGGTGTGCTCCGCATGTAAAATCAAACAGACGTCGAATATTTTGGCCAGGGCGGGATCCGGAATCTTTTCGGTCAACATATAGAGGAAATTCTCCGCATAAGAGAGATCATCTCGAGGTGGGATCGACTCATCTCCTCGTCGAAGACGAGCAAATGCCGCCACGAGGGTGGGAAGTTTGGCAATGAGTCGAACGGCGGTGAGATAGCGGGTGGCTTCTTCTCTGACATGGTCAGCAGGATAGAACATTCCTAATGCCGCAACGGACGCTTGCAGCGCGTCCATGGGATGCCCCTGTTCCGGAAGGGATTTCAAGAGATCGGTAATACTGTATTTGATGCGACGATGCTGGGCGATATCACTGGTGAAATGCTCTAACTCAAGCTTGGTGGGGAGTCGATTGAACAGCAGGAGAAACGCGGTTTCAAGGAAAGAGCTGTGTTCAGCCAGATCTTCAATGCGGATCCCACGATATTCTAAAATTCCATGCTCCCCATCGACAAAACTAACGGAAGATTTTGCAGCCGGGATTCCGGCTAATCCAGGGAAAAAATCGCGCATGTGCCTGGGCTCCTCTATTGGTCTAATGTCTTTTTTTGCATTATAGCGCTACGCGGTCTTTGTTCCCAAGCGGTAATGCCTGGGTCCAGGGGCGGAACAGCCTTCTGCATTGGTAACCCTACAAACATTTGAGTGTGCATGTAGGCCGTGGCCTGCATATTTTCAAGGTCGTCCGTTTGATTCTCAACGAATAATCCAACGCAACCCATTGGATTTGTTTTGGAAATTTAAAATGTCGTTTATGCGGAACAGCCTTTGCAGTAAATAAATTATTATTGATCAGGAATGGCTGCCTATCCAGTCTGGGTGGCATTACATGCTGAGGAGGTTGATCATGAAACAGTTCAGCTATCTTTGTGCCTGGGTGTTGATTCTGGGTTGTCAGGGGGTGACGCCAAGTTGGGCTGGGGATTTGGCAAGCAGCAGCGCCCTTCTTTTGAGTCAAAAAGGGGTGCAAGCCCAATCTGCAGAATCGGAACGGCGGGTGTCGCAATTTCAAAATGTTCAAGGGATACTTAAAGAAATTCAAGGCAATATCTATGTGGTGGAACGAGAGACGACCCATCAAGCCATTCGAGTGGAAATCGGGCAGGATACGGCATTCCCTAACGGCCAAAAGGAGCCTGGCCAAATGTTACAGGCTCTGATTTCTACCAGCGATGGGCATGCGTTGATCATTCGTTGACGAATTCAGAAAGAGACGAGTGCGGTAGATCACGAATGCGGGAGGGTCGGACATTTCAGGATGTTCACGTTGTTACTTGGGGGAGTCACAGTTTGAACCCTGGAGTGTTCGACCTTCCGCTATTTTTCGGTAGTACCACGTATTGGAGGGGAGGCCAATGATGAGGTGCGAAACCTGTTTTCATGAATGTACCATGTTTGACTTTGTGGCGCTTCGCAATCTGTGTGAGCATTTCTATTTAGACTCGCTAGCCCAAAAGCAAAACCAATCCTTGGGCTCATCAACCATTTCTGGGTATGCGGGAAGAGACGATCAACAGCGATTGCCCAGATCGATTAAAGCTGCTGACAACAGAGATGCGCGCCTGGCTCTAGGAACATCTATGAAGTGAGAAGGTAAAAGTGAAAAGGCAAGAGTAAGTTCAACAAGAAGAGGAGGCTTGCCTGTTCCTCTTGCTTCTTACTCCTGACTTTTTACTTCTCACTTCTTTGGGCCTGTTGCTCGGCGTGATAGGAACTTCGGACGAGTGGACCAGATTCCACATGATGGAATCCTAGCTCTACGGCTACCTGTTTAAATCCCTCAAATTCTTCAGGAGTGTAAAAACGAGACACGGGTGCATGCTGTAAGGTCGGACGAAGATATTGCCCGATGGTGACCATTTCGCAACCTACCGATCGAAGATCTTGTAGCACGTTTCGAATTTCCTCCTCTGTTTCTCCTAATCCTGCCATGAGTCCCGATTTCGTTCGGGCACCCATTTCCTGAGCCCATTGTAGAACGGTAAGTGAGCGAGCATATTTGCCTTGTGGGCGAATGGAAGGAAAGAGTCGCGGGACCGTCTCGATATTATGGTTGAGGATATCGGGATGTTCATGCACCACTGTCGCTAAGTCCTGTTGCTGCCCCTGAAAGTCAGAAATGAGCACTTCCACTGTACAGTTTGGTGCCACATGTCGAATGCGTTGAATGGTTTCGGCAAACAACCCTGCCCCGCCATCGGGCAAATCATCACGATTGACGGAGGTAATCACCACATGGCGAAGCTTCAGAAGCCGGACGGCATCGGCAATGCGGTGAGGTTCTTCCAAATCCAGAGCCAGAGGACGTCCCGTCGTTACTGAGCAGTAATGACATCGCCGCGTACAGATATCTCCAAGAATCAGAAACGTCGCTGTTCGATTATTCCAACATTCCCACAGATTCGGACAGCGAGCTTCCTCGCAGATCGTATGCAGCTGGTGGGTCTCCACGAGCTGACGGAGCTCTTTGTAATGAGGTCCTGGGCGTAATTGAACCCGGAACCAGGGCGGCAGAGATTTTCGACGAGGATGCGTAACGGAAGATGTGTCGAGGGGGACAATCTCGGAAGTAGGAATAAACGTCATGTCTTTTTTCGGTCTCGCATGGGGAAAGAGGGAAAATGATAATGTGTGAGCAACTACTCTGTGAGCGGAGTATCAAAGGCCCCGATCATACCATGTGACCAACCGCCTGCCTACTGAAAGTGGCCCATGGGACATGTTTTTAGATGAAAAATTGCAGAGAAGTGAAAGTATTAAGCAGGAGAAAAAAGGAAAGCCTTACGTGTTTTTATGCAATCATCGGAGAGAAGTGATTGGCCCAGTCAACGGCCTCCAAATACACATCACGAATAATGGAGGGTTCCAGTTGCAAATGTTTGAGTTCCATCCATTCACCTTCTTCATAGGCCTTGACGCAGGAGAGGACGAGGCCCATCTTGCCTGTTCCTTTGGTGAGCGCCTCGGAAACTTCCTCAGCCAGTGAAAGTTTGTCAAGAATCTCTTCAATCGGTAATTCGTATAAGGTATCCAGGACCGACAGCAGTCCCAGAGTGAAATATTTTTCTGATGAGTGGGAATCAAGTCTTTGTCCCAACCGCTCGCACATTTTTGCCCGCACTAAGGCAATGACGAGAATTTCTGTGGCTTGAGTTTTCCCACTCGCCATAATAATGAGCGTCGACCAGGTCCGAATCCGATCAATGCCAACCATGCAAGCGGCATGTTCGATGGAATCAACCCGGTTGGGTATGCCGACATAGGCGGAGTTGACGTATCGCAAGACTTTATAGCTCAAGGAAAGATCATTGCGAATATGTTCGACTAACTTCCCAAAGGGAATCGAGGGGTCTTGAATTTTTCCCATCAATTCCAAGAGGGCGATGCGATTGGCGGGAATTTCACGGCCTCGGATAATGTCCGGCCGAAAAAAGAAATACCCTTGAAAGTAAAAAAACCCCAACTGTTTGCACATCTCAAAGACCTGTCGTGTTTCGACCTTCTCAGCCAGCAGGCGCGCTCGATAGTCCCGTAAGGGCGCGATCTCTTTTCGAAGCTGCTCCTCACTTTTGCCTAAGACATCGACTTTGACAATATCGGCGACTTCTAAGAATGGGCGAAAGCGATCATGGTAAGTAAAGTCATCCAACGCGATGGTATAGCGTTGTTGGGCGAGCGAAATTAGGGCTTCGATCACTCGAGGGGTCGGCTCAACATTTTCTAGAATTTCGAGGACCACACGATTTTTCGGAAGCGCTTCGCAATGGCCTTCTAAGAGGAATTGTTCGGGGATATTCAGGAAGGCTAAATGAGAGCCCACCACATGTTCTAAGCCGATATCCAAATAAGTATTCAGCAAAACCGTCGCGGTCGCGAGGGCTTCATTGGTAAAGATGGCTTCCTCGAGCTCACAATTTCGATAAAGGACTTCATAGCCAATCGTTTTCATTGTTGGACTGAGAATGGGTTGTCGACCTACTAAGACATTCCCGTATGGTGTAATGGCAGCATTCATCGCATGGCTCTCGTCAGGGGGCTGTTGAAAAAAGCCGCCAGCGGCGTTCTCATCAGTTTTCCGTGCTCACGTACTGGAAGTACGCTCCGCGCGCAAAACTGGCTGCGGCCTTGCTGGACGAACTTTTTTGAACAGCCCAGATACCTCAGACACCCAACTTGTCTGC
>JAOUNC010000484.1 GCA_029881175.1 Nitrospirota bacterium
GCCGCCAGCGGCGTTCCCTGTCTTCGCCGTAGCGGCTTCGCGCAGGCAGGTCACCAATTTTCCGTGCTCACGTACTGGAAGTACGCTTCGCGCGCTAAACAAGGGAGGTCCCCTTCGGGATCGGCTGAGCAATTGGCGGCCTTGCTGGACGAACCCTTCGAATGGCTCAGGGCATGCTTTTTTGAACAGCCCCGATGCTTCAGATATCCAACGTGTCTGTGGGCTTTTTTGCCCTTGAAAAAATATTTATTCAACACGTCCAAGATGGAAGCCGCTTATGCTGCCCCCATCATCTTCTAGGAAGCCGATTAAGGGCCTTCCGATTCCCAGTGTTTCCAGGGAACATATTGGTAGATAACGTAAAGAGAGAAAAAATGCCTGAAGAAATAATCTTCCTTGGATTCGGGTCGAACCTGGGAGATCGACAAGAGCTCTGTGATCGGGCGATTGCCCTCATGAATCTGCTACCTCTGTCACGGGTCACGGGCGTCTCATCGTACTATGAAACGGAACCAGTCGATCCCGATGGGAGACTGGGAGAAAGCTGGTTTTACAATGGCGTGGTGCGGGTGGAGTCATCCTTGAGTCCTACACGTCTTTTAGGCATCCTGCAAGAAACGGAGCGAGCATTAGGCCGTGAGGATACGGATCGACATGGTCCGCGTACCATAGACTTCGACATACTGCTGTTTGGCCAGCATCGCATTGATCAACCAGGGTTAACCGTCCCTCATCCTCGTCTGCATCAGCGTCGATTTGTCCTGGAACCGTTGGTGGAATTGGATCCAGCATTGAGGCATCCGACGTTGCACTGCTCCATGAGCGAGTTGTTGGAGGCGCTCCAAGACCCCAGTCGTGTGAATAAACTGGACATCAAGCCCGGGTCAAAATATCGTTCCAGGCCGGCCTGTTCAGTTCCACCCCTATCGTAAAACCCATGCGTACCATTCGGTCGATTCGTGGGCTACAAGCCTGGCGACGCAAACACGAGAACCAGCAAATTGGATTTGTACCCACGATGGGTGCGCTGCATGAGGGGCATCTTTCTCTCATTCGTCGGGCGCGAAAACACTGTTCTATGGTTATTGTCAGCATCTTTGTGAATCCATTGCAGTTTGGGCCTGCCGAAGATTTAGGCCGCTATCCGAGAAATCTTAAAGCTGACCAACAGCTGTGTCGGGAGACTGGCGTGGACTTGCTTTTTGTGCCGTCTGGCGAAGAGTTCTATCCACAGAATTTCCAGACAACGGTGCGGGTGAATCGGCTCAGTGAGCATTGGGAGGGGGAAGCTCGCCCCACGCATTTTGAAGGCGTCACCACCGCCGTAACAAAATTGTTATGTCTGGTCAGGCCCAATCAAACGTATTTCGGTCAGAAAGACTACCAACAGCTGTTGGTAGTCAAGCAATTAGTGAAAGATCTGAATATTGACACAAGAATTGTGCGTTGTCCCACTGTTCGAGAATCGGATGGCCTCGCTCTCAGTTCACGCAATCACTATCTTTCGGAAAGCCAGCGACGACAAGCTGCTCGTGTTTCGGCCGCGTTACGCCAGGGGGTGAAGTCAATACAATTGGGGAAACGCCAGGTGTCGACGATTCAGAGGGAAATGAAGAAAATATTAAGCCAATCGAAGGGAATAACCATTGAATATCTTGCCGTTTGTGAGGCACAAAGCTTGGCCCCGTTGCCCGTGGCGAAGGGAAGCATGGTGCTCTTGGCAGCCGTTCGACTCGGCCATGTTCGATTAATTGATAATATGCTTGTGAAGGTGTAGACGGTTGGTGAGAGGTTAGGAATCTTGAATAAGTTCGTTGGGAAGTTCATTAGGGTTGGCCTTGGTATGTGTCGCAGGGAAGGCTTCAGCTAAAACACGACCACACGTCGCAATCGCGTGGCACAGGGATTCCACCGGATTGCCTTTTTGAAATCCTTCTTGGATGACTTCAACCATGTCATTCCAAGTAGGTTGGGGAACCTGATCAAGTATAGGATGATCCGTCAACACTTCAATACGGTGTTCTAATAAGGAAATGAGTATGAGCACGCCAGTTCCCAATTCGGTTCGATGAAGCCCATGCTCGAGAAAGGCTTGGTGAGCACGAACGTCGACCTTGTAGGCCATTCGTTCAGGTGACGTCAGAAATCGAATCACCGGAGTAAAAGTCCCCATCCAATATCCTAGGCCATACGCGACGATCACGGAGAGCAAAAGCCAGCCTGCATTCATGGCATGCCATCCCCAGGGCATCCATTCCCACTCAATGGTCAAGAGAATACTGAGCATCAAAAAAGCATAGCCAATG
>JAOUNC010000483.1 GCA_029881175.1 Nitrospirota bacterium
GGGGTGCCCCCCCTTTAACCGTCAATAGGAGTAAGATACATGTCTGAAATTATCATTTATCAAAAACCCACCTGCTCCACCTGCCGAATGGTCATCAAACTGGTAGAGGAAAGTGGCCAGCCTTTTACGGCCATCAATTACTATGAAAAACCATTTTCCAAATCAAAGCTCAAAGGGCTTCTCAAAAAAGCCGGGCTCAAATCCTCTGACATTATCCGCAAGAAAGAAGACATCTACAAGCGACTTAATCTCGCACAATCTCTATTTACGGATGATGAATTATTAGATATTCTCATCAAGCATCCAGACCTTATTCAACGTCCGTTTGTTCAAAAAGACGACAAAGTCATCCTCGCCCGGCCCCCAGAATCGGTTACGCAACTCCTCTAAAACCAAAACAGGGTGTTTGGGGGAACCGCCAAAGTCTCAATAATGAATTGAAGCCCTCACCAATCGGCTTAGCCTCTTCCCTATAATGGGCGCTGAAACGATTCCGAACTCCCTGTCCCGAAATATTCGGTTTTGAGATATTGATAGGCTTCAATGATTTTACGGAGTTCCGGCTCTGAACTGCGATCGCCCTGTCGATTATCAGGGTGCAGCTTTTTGGCACGCTCCCGAAAGGCTCGCGTCACGACCGACAACGATGCCCCAAATTCAATTTCTAATATTTCATAGGCCTGCACGGCTGATCGCACTTCGCCGGCAGGAACCATGGGATCTCCGCCCCCACCGCCAGCCGCTTTAAAAAAATTAAAGAGATTAATTTTATTCCGTCGGCGACGCGGACGTTGTCGAATTTCACTTTCAAATTCTTCAAATCGGTCCTCAATAAATTCCAGCCGCGACTCCAATCGCTGCGCCGTGTTCAATTCCACAATATCCTCGACTTCCTCCTCCACGATCGCCAACATCCGATCCACTTCCAGCAAACCTTGCTCGACACGCAAATACGCTTCCACCCGCTCAAGAAACATCGTCTCAATGGCGAAGTCCAAACTTTGTTCCGTCTGCGCACGAAGTTGATTGATCCGGCGGATCATCCCTGTCACAAACTTTCGTCGATTATGCTCATTAAGTGCCATATCATCTACTCAGATCATGTTCCCGGGCTCCAAAACGGACGAATTGTACCACAACCCGGCCAGCCGGGCGTCCTCATAAGACTGTTCTTCGCATGCCGATTGGCCTGGGGAATATCCCCAGGCATTGCCCAAGATTTAGAAGGCTTGTTATCCTGCCTACCGTTACGCCAAGAGAAACATCTCATGCACAACAACACCGTGCCCCTGTGTATTCATATCAATTCTATGTCCAACAAGCTGAATTTTTAAGGAGGGTCTCTCATGACGCACAAAGCTTATCTGCTGGGGATGCTGCTCGTCTTTCTACCAACTCTACCCGCGCTAGCCGTAAACCCTGCTGGATACGGCAGTGCAGGAGGAGAGTTTAACATCAAAATTTCCCGGGTTCCCGCCAATGAGCTCAAAGCGGCCAAGGGCCTTCAAGCACCATTTGAAGCGACGCCTGAGATCTTAGCCGAAGGCAAAGAGATCTTTCTGGGACGAGGCGGTTGCATCAGTTGCCATGGAGCCGAAGGCAAAGGAGACGGGGCTGCAGCCAAAAATCTGCCCATTCAACCACGAAATTTCACCAACCCTAAATTTAACAAGTACCGTACGCCTGGTGAAATGATGTGGGTCCTCAAAAATGGCAGCATGGGGCAAACCGGACGCGTGCCAGGAACCGGAATGCTACCGGTCGTCCAACCCAAGGGATTTATCTCTGAAGTCGATGGCTGGAAAGTTTTATTGTACGAGCGCAGCCTTGGCGAAGCAAAGTAAGTCGCAACCACCCAACAATTTAACAAATCTCGCCACATTCGCTAGAAAACCTAGCGCACGGCTTCTATTGATTCATCACCATGTCTACTACACCAAACGACCGCACACCCAATCGCCTCATTCACGAAACCAGTCCCTATCTATTGCAACATGCCCATAATCCGGTGAATTGGTATCCATGGGGCGAGGACGCACTCAAACAGGCCAAAGAGCACAACAAGCCGATTCTCTTATCCGTGGGCTATTCGGCCTGTCACTGGTGCCACGTGATGGAGCGAGAATCCTTTGAAAATGATGCCATCGCCGAACTCATGAACAAGTATTTCATCAATATTAAAGTCGACCGTGAAGAACGGCCTGATATCGATGAAATCTACATGCAAGCGACCACGGCCATGAACCAGGGTCATGGTGGATGGCCCATGACCGTTTTTCTCACTCCCGATCAAGAACCGATTTTTG
>JAOUNC010000093.1 GCA_029881175.1 Nitrospirota bacterium
AGAGGATCTGGTTGATATCCAGCGGTTGACCCTCCAGCCACACCGAAAATCCCGGCGCCCCCAGCAGATTATTAAAGCGCATCGCCAGGGCAAATCGCTCTTTGGAGGGGAACACGGATTCGAGATCCATCACCCCCAGTTTGGTAAATGGAGGAGATTGAATCTGTTGAATCAGTTGGGCTAACGAAAGATCCTGTCCCTGTTTCCAGGCCGATCCCAAAATATTAGAGAGCAGAATATGTTCCTGACTTTGCAGCGGGTCGGCATCAATGCCGACAAGGCTCAATAAACTGGTGGTTGTCGTATTGACCCGTTCGCCGAGCAACTCCGGATCGTCGACGACAGTCGCGGGTGGGGCGGCAAACGATTGCAAAATTGAAATCGGGAGGCCCGCGGTACTACCGGGGGTGTATACCAGACATTCAGCGGCGTCTTTGAGCCGTCCGATGCGGGCTCCATCCTGGCCCCAGGACTCCAGGCCGGCTTTCCATTTTGCCGCTTCCTTGTCGGCAAAGGCTTCAGGAGTCAGTCCTTTTTTAGTTGCGTCTTCGGTATTGACCCAAGGGAGGAAGTCACTGCCCCGCAATTCCGGAAAGGTCAGGAGGAGGTTCGCGATATCGCCCTTGGGGTCGATGACAATGGCGGGGATGTTATCGATCGCGGCCTCTTCCAGCAGGCCGATACACAAACCGGTTTTGCCGCTTCCAGTCATGCCGACGCAAACCGCGTGGGTCACCAGATCTTTCGAGTCATAGAGGAGGTAGCCGGGTTTGGACGATTTGGCGGAGAGATCGTACGGCCGCCCTAAATAAAAAACTCCTAATTTCTCAAAATCAGACATTTTCAACTACTCCCTTCATGAACTCGCAAATGGAAGTTCCCCAATTAAAAAGGGGTGAGGGGGGATTTTGATGTTCTTCTACAGGATAAAGATACCAAATACGTCAGGATGGTCGCATCAAGAAAACTTTAGGAGCCAATGCCGGCCAGCTTGCTCCCAAAAAAGTCGGCGCGAAGCAGGGCAAGCATAACTTGACTTCGTTCATGGATTGACGAAGAATCCACGTGGTCTATCCGTGAGTGTTCGAAAGGGTAATCGTAGGGCCTGATAGTCGATGCACATTTGAACGCCATTTTCACTCAATCTTTGGTAAGGAAAGCGCAATGACCGTGACAAACAGGCAGTCCGGTACAAATGTGCATGAGATTGCTGATGGGATCTATCGCATTAACACGCCGGTGGTGATTGAAGGTGCCGGCGGGTTCTCGTTCAACCAATACCTTATTGTGGATGATGAGCCTTTACTTTTTCACACCGGTCCGCGAAAGATGTTTCCATTGGTGCGTGAAGCCGTTGCCAGCCTGTTGCCAGTTGAGAAGCTTCGATATATTTCGTTTTCTCATGTGGAAGCTGATGAGTGTGGTTCGCTTAACGAATGGCTTGCAGCTGCGCCGCAGTCTGTCCCTCTGTGCGGGACTGTTGCGGCTCTGGTCTCAATCGGTGATCTGGCTGATCGGGCACCTCGGGCGTTAGCCGATGGAGAACGGCTTTCTCTAGGGAAACATTCCATGCGCTGGTTCGATACGCCCCATCTGCCGCATGCGTGGGAATGTGGTTTTCTGACAGAGGAGCGAACCTCGATATTGCTCTGTGGCGATCTGTTCACGCAGGGAGGCGATAATCTTCCGCCCATCACGGAGTCGGACATTCTTGGCCCCAGCGAGGCGTTTCGCCACCAAATGGATTACTTCTCACACACCAAGAATGCACGGGTGTTACTTGAGAAGCTCGCCTCGACCAATCCGACCACATTGGCATGCATGCATGGCAGCGCCTGGCGTGGCGATGGAGCGCAGTTGCTGCGCGCTCTTGCTGATGCGCTATCGGTGTGATTGATCCCTCACTGAGCAGGACATGTCAGGCCACTTATGGTCTGGAGCCCAGCCAAACTGGTGGAAAGCTAAAAAGGGGGGTCTTATATGGAATGGTATAAAACCCCGTAGGGATGAGATGGAGAGAAGAACACGCTGGGAATTAAGGCCTAATTCTGCCAGAATAGAGCCGGGGTCTTAACCCTAAATTGCGAGCCAATCTACATTTATATAGTTCCAGATAATAACTAGTTGCGACCAAGACAGATACAAGAGAAAAAAATGATGGAACCGACACAACCACTTGCTGAAGTATTTGGCCATATTCTGACCGACGCCACAGCAAAAGCGAACCGCTACCGATCCAGTCGCCTCTGTCCCTTCAACAACAAGATTCCAAACTGCACAAAGGACAAGGCAAAGAATCCTCTCGGCGTATGCAGCGTATTACATAAAGGCTCTCCAGCCATAACGTGCCCGATTCGATTTCGTGAAGATTGGCTTATCACCGATGATGCCGCATCCTTCTTCTTTGACAAGGGTGTTGCTTGGAGTTCTTTGACAGAAGTGAGGCTAAATGACTCAAATGGCAAATCGGCTGGAAATATTGACATTGTACTGGTCGCTTATGATGCAGAAGGTAAGGTGTTTGACTTTGGCGCCCTTGAGATTCAAGCGGTATACATCTCTGGTAATGTTCGTGATCCCTTTGAGCACTATATGAAAAATCCAAAGGCGAACGCACAAATGGATTGGTCAACTCAGCCGAACTATCCACGACCGGACTACCTATCATCTTCCCGAAAACGGCTGGCACCGCAACTTCTTTTCAAAGGCGGAATTATTCACTCATGGCAGAAGAAATCAGCGGTTGCGTTAAACAAGAGCTTCTTTGAAACTCTCCCCCGACTGACAAAAGTTAGTAAGTCAGATGCTGATATGGCCTGGCTCATCTATGATCTTGAGATGACCGAGGAAGGAGGACAGAATAGATATAAGCTTACAAAGATTGATGAAGTGTTTACGGAGTATAAGCCGGCATTGCTTTCAATAACCACTCCTGCGCCGGGAAAGATTGATGAATTCATGAAACTGCTCCAAGCGAAACTTGATGAACAACTCGAAACAGCTCCGACAAACAAGACCATTGAGAACCCCTTCTGAAATGATAAACAGCCAACAATCACTCTTCCCAGAATTTACAGAGGACGTAGGGCCCCCAAAGCCGGTCAATGTCTCATCCGTACCGAAGAGAAGCCCCTTTCGATATCCTGGAGGAAAGACATGGTTCGTTCCAACATTTAGGAACTGGATTGCGAATCGATACCCTAAGCCCGATATCATGGTTGAGCCCTTTGCTGGCGGTGGAATCATTAGCCTGACTGCACTATTTGAAAACCTTGTTACAAGTGCTGTCATGGTTGAACTTGATGACGACATAGGCGCAGTGTGGCAATCGGTGGTCGGCGGACAAACAAAATGGCTTGCAAGGCGAATACTTGAATTCGATCTAACGAAGGATTCCGTAATCAAGGAACTTTCTAGAAAGGATGTTGACGTCAAAGAAAAGGCGTTCCAGACCATTTTGAAAAATCGCACATTTCACGGCGGCATTCTTGCCGAGGGATCCGGCTTCTTGAAACATGGTGAGAATGGTAAGGGTATTCGCTCCCGCTGGTATCCTGCCACACTTGCCAGAAGATTTTCTGATCTCAGCATGATTGCGGATCGTATTTGTTTCCGGCAAGAAGATGGATTGGATGTCATTCGTGAGTATTCTCATCTTAAAAATGCTGTTTTCTTTATTGACCCGCCGTACACGGCCGGAGGCAAAAAGGCGGGCAATCGGCTTTACCGTCATTTCAGTCTCGACCACGATCGCCTCTTCGCTCTCTGTGAGGGCATAAAAGGCGATTTCCTGATGACCTACGATAATGCTGACGAGGTTAAGATTATGGCTCGCCGGCATGGTTTCCAGATGAGGTTGATCCCCATGAACAATACTCACCATGCGACAATGGAAGAACTTGTGGTTGGCAATGATTTGTCGTGGATGGATCGGTATCCAGCAGTTCATGAACCTAAGGTTGAATACACGACCAAGAGCAAGAAGCGGAAAGTCCCAACGAGCGGCTCCACACTTATTGCGAATCCGCGGCGTCCTCGCATACGGTGAGTCGTGAGGTTGGACGGTGAGAATCAGGGCTACCGAAGCGTGGAAGTCGGGGCAGGACAGGATATGCATACTCATGGCTCAGCTAACCATCAATGGCATCGCGATCGAATGTGTTCGGGGGAATATAGCAAGTCAACCCGACATGGAGGCCATCGTCAACGCGGCCAATGCCGGGTTGCGCAGTGGGGGCGGGGTTGCCGGGGCTATTCACGGTGCTGCGGGGCCTGGTTTGGAAGAAGAAGGGCGGGCGCTGGCCCCTATCGGTCCCGGTCAAGCCGCCATCACTGGCGGGCACAGACTTCCCAATCGATATGTTATTCACTGCCTCGGGCCGGTCTATGGACAAGACGAACCGGCTGAAGAGCTTCTTGCCAACTGCTACGCAAATGCCCTCCGCTTGGCCGAACAGCGTGGCATTCATTCGATGGCTTTTCCGGCTATCTCTACCGGCATCTTCGGCTATCCAATTACAGAAGCGGCGCGAGTTGCCATGAAGACGGTCTTGGAAGAAGTGCCACAGTTGTCCTCGGTCGCACGGATTCGCTTCGTGTTGTTCGACGAGGAGAGTCAACAGCTTTTTGAACGTCTCCTCGATGAGTTGACCAAACACATGTCCCCCTCGCCTCAAGATACTCCTGCCGGTCACCACACTCGAGGTGCGGCCATGGCCTCTGGCCTCGGATACGGGCATCTTTCCACCTTCCGCCAGAGAACGGATGATCTGAAAACGTCGTCCGGCCAGGGTTTTGGGAACAACGGGCTTGCGCTCTTTACCGACCTGTATGAGCTCACAATGTTGCAGGCCTATTTTGAGGAAGGCATGACGGAGCAGGCGGTCTTCACGCTTTTCGTTCGTCGTCTGCCGCCACGGAGGAACTTTCTGTTGGCTTGCGGGGTCGATTCCGTGCTGGAATTTTTGGAAACCGTTCGCTTCTGCGAGGAAGACCTCACCTATTTGCACTCGTTGGGATTGTTTTCCGACCGCTTCCTCGGGTGGCTTCGCGACTTCCGGTTTACCGGAGAGGTTCATGGGGTTCCCGAAGGCACTCCTGTGTTTTCGAATGAACCCCTTCTCGAAGTCGTGGCGCCCATGCCTGAGGCCCAACTCATCGAAACGTTTGTCATGAATCAGGTGCATGTCCAGACGGTCCAGGCCTCCAAGGCTCAGCGTGTGGTGACTGCTGCGAAGGGACGGCCGGTGGTCGACTTCGGTGCCCGTCGCATGCATGGGATTGATGCGGCTCTCAAATCTGCTCGGGCATTTTGGATCGGCGGTGTGGCTTCGACCTCCAATGTGTTGGCTGGAAAACTCTATGGGGTGCCGGTGGCCGGAACGATGGCGCACAGTTACATCCAGGCTCACGAGAATGAAATGGCGGCCTTCCGGGCGTTTGCGAAGGTGTTCCCTGAAACGGTCCTCCTGGTGGATACCTACGATACGCTGGATGGTGTTCGAAAGGTAATCGACTTGGCGAAAGCTCTGGGTAAAGACTTTAAGGTCAAAGCCGTGCGCCTGGATTCCGGGGATTTGCTGACTTTATCGAAAGAGGCGCGCCGGTTGCTTGACGAAGCCGGGCTCCAAAAAGTGGAAATCTTTGCCAGTGGCGGACTGAATGAAGATGTCATCACGACCTTGTTGGCCTCCAATGCGCCGATCGATGGCTTTGGCGTGGGCACCAGTATGGGGGTATCGAGCGATGCGCCGGATCTGGATATCGCGTACAAACTTTCCGAATATGCTGGAAAGGGCCGCCTCAAATTATCGACAGGCAAGCCGATCCTTCCCGGTCGCAAGCAGGTCTTTCGTATCGAAGAAAATGGAAAGGATGTGCGTGATGTCATCGCTTGCGCCGACGAATATCCGGTTGGGCGACCCCTCCTCGTGCCGATGATGCGTGAGGGCAAACGTCTCCCTGTGGGAACGGTGGACCTCAACACGGCTCGCCAATATGCGCAGGAACAAATGGCCCGTTTGCCTGAACGGGTGAGGGCGATTGCCCCTGCCGATCCGCCGTATCCCGTTGAAATAAGCCAAAAACTGGCCGACCTTCAACAGCACATCATCAAAGATCTGACTGACCACCCCGACAGCTCCGGATAAAAAAATCCCTCTCCATCACAGGGAGAGGGCAGGGTGAGGGTGAAGGGCCATTGAATAGGGGTATCCCACAGCAGGAACGGATAATGACAAAGTTCAGCCATTTACTAAAACCCGGCGATGCCTTACTCATCGTCGATGTGCAAAAAGACTTCTGCCCCGGCGGGGCGCTTCCGGTGGAAGACGGCGACACGATCGTACCCGTAATCAATCGATGGATTAAAGCGGCCGAAGCCAAGGGTGTACCTATCTATGCCTCACGCGATTGGCATCCCCTTGTCCATCCCAGTTTCAAGGAACGCGGCGGTCCTTGGCCACCGCACTGCATGCAGGACACCGATGGTGCCAGGTTCCATCCCGCTCTCGCCTTGCCTGAATCAACCGTTATCGTGACCAAAGGTGTACGGTTTGACCAGGATCAGAACTCGGCCTTCGATCAAACTGGTTTGGACGCACAGCTTCGCCACGAGGGAATCCGCCGCTTGTGGGTGGCTGGTCTCGCGGAGGACGTGTGCGTATTGGCGACGGTTCTGGATGCTTGCCGTAAAGGGTTTGAGGTCGTACTCATTGGGAACGCCACACGCCCGATTACCCCCGAGGGAGGCGAGAAAGCCCGGTGTCAGATGCAGGATTCCGGCGTACAGATCGTGATTTAACCTCCCTTGTCCATTGGACGGTCTACGCCTTCTGAAATCCCATAGATAGATTGGGTGGAAATTGACTCCCTCCCCAAATGTTCGGTGAAGAATAATCGCAAATGTTCTTGCCTTGCCGGTCTCAGTGTTTAAGAATTCTCTTAGGCCACCGATATCCCCTTTGTTGACCTGAACCCCCAAAACAGTTCAAAAACTGCCTGGATATTGGGATTTTACGTTAATGTTGTTCTATGCCAATATCCTCAGATGGGCGTGTAGGGGCCTCTAACGGGTAGCCCGAACAGAAGGGGCTGGGGCGTCGATTCAGCTCAATGGCAGGTACCGTGGGGAAAAGTAAAGGCTTCGGATGGTTTCCTTTTATTAGGGAGGGTAAATTTTGAGGGATCATCTACAAGAAATGCCGAGGCACGATGTGGTCGCCGTTATCGACTCTGCCGGCTGCCGGATGATTAATGATTGTTGCGGTTTGAGTTAATCAAGTGCAACCGTGGTTCATCGCCACCGAAACATTTACCTCGCGCGTTGGTGAAGCGTGGATCAAGTATGTCTCATGGTCCGGCCTGGGGCAATTGGTCGAAGTCGTGTCTCTCGATTCCATTCTCTGTCCGACCGTCCTACCCGACATCAAAAATACCTACTGGCCGTATATCGTCAATGAAGACTGTATGCTTCACTTCTTCACTGATCTTGACTTTCTTCTCAAGGAAATTGAGGAAATTCGAGAACGAAATCTCCTGTGCGTTTATCGAAATCCGCCCCGCTCTCCCCTTCCTTTCAGGGGTGCGGTAGATTTCGAATTCTTAGGCTACGATCTCGTTGACAAGGAGGGAGGCGTTAGCGTGCTGACGAACTGCGGGGGCTTCCCTGAGGTATTTGGAAACAGTGAGCTTTCTTCCAAGGGCCTTTTATCCTCCCATGCTCGCGCCTTGCAGGTACAGTCCGAACTGCCGAGAAAACATCCCGGAGAGCCTCATGCGTACTGCCATGTGTGGGCAATTTTTAGAGCCGTTGCACCCTAATTCCGTAATGAGGAGATCCGTCGGGTTGCGTGCATTCGGAAGGGGCGAGCATGAAGATCCAGGCAATCGCAGAAGAGTGGGAAAGAGGAATAAGTTGAAGCTATTTTTGATAGAAGAACCCCGGCATCATGGAGAGGAAGGAATAGTAAAGTCCAGCTGAACTGACCCCGCGTCTGAGGTTCCTCGTCAGCTTTCCGTAGGAGTGGAGAATAGGATGCGAGTCAAACGGCTTGGCCCCTCTTTTTGAGTGAAAGAGGGGGGCAAGGAATAGAAATGAAGAATACACTCCTGTGGTCAATAATGGCAGGGATACTAGGGGGATTTATCGGCAAAGGCATACTTGGGGTTTGATTTGCCAGTCCCCCTATACAGTCCATTCTTTATAATCCCGAAATACAAAGCCAACTATTTGTTGATATTACCCCAACGAGAAATGTCCCGATCTCTGTTGCGGGTCTAGTTATTTTATGTGGAATACATGGCTGGTTGTTTTCACGGTTATATCCCTCTTTGCTTGGGAACAATTGGATAAAAAAGGGGCTATTCTGGGGCTTCGTGATATGGTCCATGTACTGGTTATTCCAAGAGTGGTTTATTTATAACACCCTCTTAGGCGAATCAATCATTTTAAACCTGTTAGAACTTTGTATACTGGCCATTGGCAGTGGTGTTGAAGGACTCGTCATTTCCTTTGTGCTGGTAAAGTGGCGAAAGGTTTGTGAGTAAGCAATCCCAAGCAAAGGGTTTTGAGTGAGGTGCGCAAATACGGTGATCATTTTACTTGAAACCTCAGCTGAAACAGGGTCTCAACACTTGCCCTTTGCGGCAGCCAAATGGGTGGTTGGAACCGAGAAGCTTTCGCCTCTTATCCGCCGTGGACTCCATTTTGACCAATAGGACTGTTACGCATTTCAGCATTGTGTGGTAATGGAAAGTTCAGTGACGAAAACGCGCGGCACAATTCTTGGGAAAAGCATTGGCTTTCTTCTTGGTTTGTCGGTGCTTTTTGTA
>JAOUNC010000094.1 GCA_029881175.1 Nitrospirota bacterium
CAATTCCCGCTCAAGCGAAATTCTTCCGTCGCCAAGCACAACTTCCTGTGAACCCTTTCCGCCTTGGAGATACGTGAAGTACTCCCTGGCTATCCGGTCCACGTCAGGATTGATTTCGTAAAATCGATAGGTATCGCCGGGCTTGGAGTACGCCGCAATCGTGCCAACCCCCAACCCGATGTTCCCGACGTACAGTCCCCCTTGCTGAGCCCTATCCTCTAGCTTGTTCAACCTCAGTTGTTGGGGGTGACGGCTGATGGCCAAGCTGATTCCACTGAAGGGCCCGTAGTAGGCCGTCGGGTAACTCTGCATCCGTGGAATAAGGAATTGCCTGCCATGGCTGATGCGCCCGTGATAGAGGAACCGGGTAGCAAACTCCGTCCCGCTATCCGTCTCATTGACTCGCAAGACACCGTAGAAGTTCCGCGTGGTCAAGATGTTGCTTTCTTGCTGCTCCTGAATATGCAAACCCAAAAAGCCTACCAGCGCGGCAATCCCCCCAATCCAGAGAATGCCTCCAGACCACAACACGAGGGGTGATCGACACAGGTCCCTCGCCCGATACAGGCAGAGCCCCAGGAGCACCATGGTGGCTACCAGCCCCAGGTGAAATTCCCAGTAACCTTTAAAGAGAAGCGGTGCGATCAAATTCACGAACACCCCGCCCAAGGCCCCGCCCAGCGCAACCATCAGGTAGAAGGATGTGAGATAGCTGGCAGGGGGCTTGAGGCGAACCAATTCGCCATGGCAGACCATGCAACAAGCAAAGAGTGCCACGGAATAAATGGCAATCTGGATGTACACATTCAACTCCACTCCCCCATAATCCTGAAGCAGCAGGTAGACCACTGTAGCAAGAGCTAGGAGGAGGACGGGCACCCAGACTCGTCGGTTGTACCATCGAGGGTGATCGAAACACAGAATGAAAGAGATGAGGTAGAGGCTCAGTGGGAGAACCCAGAGAAACGGAATAACCGCAATGTCCCGACAGATTTGATTGGTGCTCGCGAGGAGGACCCCTGATCCGCAGGCTGCAAGGGCGAGGATCAGCAGACTCTCCGATAAGGGCGGCTTCTTGGTTGCTGAATTCTCAGGAGTCTCGGAAGAATCGTTCTGCGTGGCCAATCGAAACAGTGGTATGCCCCCCCAGGCACACATCACCGCATACAACCCATACCCGGCAGACCAGAAGACGGTCTGCGTATTTAACCCCAGTTTTGGCTCTATGAAAAACGGATAGGAAACCAGTCCCAAGAGAGAACCAAGATTCGATAAGGCGTACAACCTATAGGGTGACAAAGTCGGATGGACTCGGGTGAACCAATATTGCAGAAGGGGGCCTGAAGCCGAGACTAGGAGAAAAGGGACCCCTATGGTCACCACGAGGAGCAGAACAATTGCCAGCATTGGATTCTCGCTGCCATCCGGTTTCCATGCCTCCCCTGGGGTGATAGGAAGAAAGGCCAGGGAACACACCACCAAACTCAGATGAACGAGTGCCTGATGCCGAGGGGAGAAATGGCTTGCGAGAAAATGTGCGTAGGCATACCCCGCAAGGAGAGAAACCTGGAAGAAAAGCATGCACGTGGTCCAGACCGCCGGTGTACCACCAAACCAGGGAAGAATATACCTGGCGATAATAGGCTCAACTTGAAACAGCAGAAAAGCACTCAGAAAGATCGCCAAGGCGTAGGGGGTGACAGCCAGCATGGATGGTTTTCGTGGAGAGGAAGTCGTCAACATCATGGGGTTTACTGCAATGTTAGGCGTGAAATCGAGTGGGAATGCGGCATTCTTGGCATGAGGATTTGGCAATCAACACAGAGAACTGTTCGGCTGCACTGAAGGTCTTAACTTCTGGCCCTGTCATCTGATCGTTCTCCTGGCCAGCATCAGCTCGCCATCAACAGCTGCCTTTCATTTCTTATGGGGAAACCTTGAAATGATACCTGGTATCTCTACATCCTTCCAAGCATTCTTCAACATAGCGGCCATTCAGCGGATAGCTTAATTGTCAGCAGACGCCCAGATGAATGCTTTGGGGAGGAATAGGTACACCTAGCGTTCACCGCTCTCGTCGCTCACCCTTCATACAGGAGGGACTCAGCGAGGACGATCATACCTCAAAATCACTCAAATAAGCATTGGGGTTGAACGATTGGAACGTCAGATGGCCAGCGTGAGACAGTGAGACAATACTGCACAAGATTCGACGGGCATTCACCGGTTACAGATAAATGGGTGGATCAGCAGAGCAATCTAATTGAGCCGACTTAGAAGTCGGCTCAATCGATTATTACGAAGGAATATTGAGGACTACGGCTAACAACCAGCCTAGAAATGGCCCTCGATGTCCATCTCATTGGAAGGTTTTCCCTTTTTCCGTGTATCGGAAGACCGTCCACACCAAAGCGGAATGACTCCAGGTGAGAGGGGATACACCAAGCGGTGAACCGGTGATGGGATGAAGCTGTTCGGCAAGTACCCCGGAAGGCAGCGCATTTTTTCCGCATCCGCCCAAATAGGGAATGGCCGCTTGAAGCTCCTGCTGACTCGCTACTTGATCGATCGCATATTCTACAAGCCAGAGGGTGGAAATAAACCATGGATTTCCGGGAATATCTTTTGGGCTATCCTCTGCGCACTGATAGATATCCCCCTGGCATCTGGCACAGCCTTCAATAGAAGTCTTGAGCCAGAGCTCCTCGCGCACAGCGTTGGCTGTGGCAATCATTTTCGGATCTTTAGGGTCCAAAACTCAAAGAGTGGCCACACTTAAAAGACTGATATCAATGACTTCATTAAGTTGATACCCCTCACTTGAATCCAAGCCCAATCAGACCATTCGCTTGGCTAGAAACTATCCAATTCTTGATGATTCAACATCTACGCAACAGGGCAGACTTACCCAAGAAACTCGGCAAGCGCTTTGTCATATGATTGCGTCAATTCCTTCAGAGTTTGATCCATACCAGTTTGAAGCACAAGTTGGTCTTCCCCTTTTGCCGACTTCATCGCTTCGATTTGAAGTTGAAGCTCTTCACCTTTCTTTTTCAGTTCACCAAGAATCTCGTTCAAGGCTACCGTAGGTTCAGCCCCTGATCCATCTTTTTGAACATGATCGACGAGTTTCGCATGCTTGTCTTTGAGTTGAACCAACTTGTCGTCGACTCCCTTCAAATACGTCGTGAGAGTCTCCCCAGTCAGGGCTTGCTGTGTTTCCACGACGGCTTCGTTTTCCAATGGAATGTCTTTCCCCGTCAACCGGGATTCCGAGGACGTGCCTAATTCGGAATTACTACAACCAACCACCATCATACAAACGAGCCCGACACCAAGGTTTCCTAATACAGAATACTTCATATTTTTCTCTCCAGACTTGTAATCGTACTTTGTCAAATAGCCCATTATTGTGTAGAGGAGCTTGCCGTCATCACCTCCTGAACCTAAGATGCTCGCACCACCTGAAACGTTCTTCATTTTTCGTTGCAGGGTATTCCTTTTTCCTTACCTCTGTCCCTCCAGACGCCCAAAAGGCGCGGAGGGAAAAGATAAATTCTTTGAACGTACGGCCTTAAAAGGTCAAGAATGTCTTAACCCGTCCAGCCGCCACAGTTTGACAATTTTCTTTCGCCAACATCAGTTGTCCAATACTCGCATCTAGTGGAATGCGACCAAGACAAGCTTTCAGAGAGTCTTGAACACTTTCTACCGCGTTGGATTTAAGAGCTTTGTCTTGTAAGGCCCTTGTCCCTTTGTCCGGTTCAGCCGCTGAAGACCCTATGGGCAGAATCAGTGGGAGGACCATCAAGGAGGCGATTACAATCGAACGTGTGATAAAAAGATCATGTTTCATGGCAAATCTCCTTTGTTAGTGGATGAAGAATGAATGACGCACACCTCGTGGGAATCACGATGCAGCGTTCGTTTGAAATCCTCACTAAGCGCAAGATAATTGTCGTTGTGCGATGGCATCCGTCACCGAGGCTATTAATGCTCTGACATCAACCGGCTTCAACAAATAATCGCTGACACCTTGTCGCCTCAATGAAATCTCCACCTCTCGATCGCCAATTCCCGTTAAGACAATCACTGGAATACTAGGGTATTCTTTTTGGAAAGAGGCAATGGCCTCGAATCCGTCAACCTTGGGCATGTTGAGGTCGGTAATGATCAAATCAACCGCTATGGAGGTTTCCCCGCTGCTCAACACGTTGATGGCTTCCTGCCCGTCTTCGGCTTCCAGGATGTCATATCCAGCATCCTCCAGTATGAGCCGGAGGAGCTTCCGATTAGCCGATTCGTCATCCACCACGAGAATGCCTCCCAACGATTTCTTTCTGGAAACCATTCCCACTGATTGGTTCATCAACCGCCTTGAAGGTAACCCAAGGACTTCAACCTGGTTGATAGCCTCTCCTTCTTGTATTTCCAGATTTGATGCAGCTTGAGGTTTCATTAGAAGTCTCTTTCCTTGATGAGTGCTTTACGCTCTTTGAAGAATTCAGATTCAACCTACTTGAGACACACGACGAATAAGTAGGATGCCGAGGCAGTTTCCAGACAGATTCCTTTCCGCCTATGAATGACCTACCCCGCAATCATTCTTTACGTTTGACTCAATGCAGGCTTAGGTGGTCTTTCTATGAAGGATGCCCATACAGACGCACCCCAAAAGAGGAACATCAGTCCTTGGAGGGCTTCAACTTGATACATGGAGGAACTCCGTTCTGTGACCGGGAAAGTCAGGAATGCCTTCTTCTCAAAAACCTGATCTGAAGACCAGCGTTACAATCGATGGTAAAACATTTCAGCGATTGCTGAGAAAAGGTTAGGCGTAGCGCGGCACGGACAGAGGAATCAGACGCACAGAGAAAAAACAGGAAAGTGCGAGGGATGGGAATGTCAATGTGGATTCATACGTCATACTCGCACCCTATACCCAAAACGAGATGACGTCAAGGAACATGTTCGCTTCTCACTGCCCATGGTTCCGTAGGTATTCGCCAAAAAGAGCCAACCCACTCATCACTACGGCATAAGCGACATGAAGGGTGAGAATGCAGGCGGATAAAAGAAAGTAAGATCCTTTCCTTGTGATCAGCCAGCCCTTCAGACTTTCCATCCCGTCAAGATTTCACCCGATGGCTAGGCGATAATTTCATAGCACGGCTTGAAATTCTGCTGATCGATTTTCATGCGGTGTTGATGAATGAAGGATTTGAGGAGCTCATCCATCAATTTCATAATTGTGGAATCCCCATGAATCTGAAATGGCCCATATTGTTCAATGGCATTGAGGGCTTGGGGCTTTACATGGCCTGCCACGATACCGGAAAAGGCTCGACGCAAATTGGCGGCTAATAGATGGATAGGTTGGTCGGCATGGAGATTCAGTTGTGCCATTGACTCATGCGTCGGTTCAAACGGCTGTTGAAATTCATGGTCGATGGTCAGGTGCCAGTTAAAGTAGAAGGCATCATACGTGCGTTTTCTGAATTCCCGTACACGTTGGATGCCTGCAGTCATTTCAGCGGCCCCTCGTTGGGGATCATCGATAATGATGTGATACCGTTGCGCAGCTTGAGGGCCAAGAATTTCCTTGATAAAGACATCAATGGTGTCAAAATAGTTCGCACTGCCTTGTGGTCCCGTAAAAATAAGGGGAAAGGGCACATCTTGATTGTCTGGATGAAGAAGAACGCCGAGCAGGTAAAGAATTTCTTCCACCGTCCCCGCCCCACCGGGGAACACGATAAACCCATGTCCGACACGCACAAAGGCTTCCAGACGCTTTTCGATATCCGGCATGATCACCAGTTCATTCACAATAGGATTCGGGGCTTCCGCCGTAATGATGCCCGGTTCGGTTACTCCCAAATAACGGCCATTTTTAATACGTTGTTTGGCATGGGCAATAGTCGCGCCTTTCATCGGCCCTTTCATGGCCCCCGGACCACAGCCGGTACAAATATCCATGCCGCGCAAGCCTAGTTGATGCCCGACCTCCTTGGTATAGCGATACTCGATCTCGCTGATCGAATGTCCACCCCAGCACACCACCAAATGAGGCTCCTCCACAGAATGCATAATTTCGGCATTCCGCAAAATATGAAAAATCGCGTTAGTGATCCCATTGGATGTGGTGAGATCAAATTTTTCATTGTGCTGAATTTCGTTATGCACATAGATGATGTCACGTAACACGGAAAAGAGATGTTCTTTGATCCCTTGAATAAGTTCCCCATCGACGAACGCACTGGCTGGCGCATTGGTGAGTTCAAGCTTCACCCCACGATCCCGTTGTACCAAGGCAATATCAAAATCCGCGTAGCGAGCAAAAAACGCTTTGGTGTCATCTGTATCATTCCCACTGGTCAGGACTGCCAACGCGCTGTTTCTAAACAATTCATGGAGCCCCCCCTCGCTCGTCTCCCGGAGCTTCTCCACTTCCTGCTGTGACAGCATGTGCATCGCGGTGTCTGGAGTTACGCTAGCGCATATCCCAGAGCTTAAAACGGTCTGTTGTAAGTTGGTTTGTTTCATTTGAGTATTCAGAAGAAAAGTGTGGCCTTTCTCCTACATCTTATACGGGAAATTACGATACGAAAAGACAGAGAATGGAGAACCACAGGACTAAGGAGAGATCATATGACGGATGATTTTGCCTTCCACCATATAGACAACCAGTTCAGCCACATTGGTGGCATGATCTGCAATACGTTCAATAGCCTTAGACACAAACAACAAGCGGATGGCGCCAGAAATCGTATGGGGGTTCTCCATCATGAAGGACAAGAGGTCTCGGAATATCTGCTCATTCAGATCATCGACATAGTCATCCTCGTTAAGAACTTGTCTGGCAAGAACCGAATCCTCTCTCACAAATGCATTCAGGGCTTCCCCCACCATCTTAATGGCGCGCTCGGCCATGAGCGGAATATCGATATACGGCTTCAGTTGGGGTTCAGCATGAAGCTCAATGGCACATTCACAGATATTTTCTGCCAAATCGCTCATTCGCTCCAATTCTGTAGTAATTTTCATCGCCATCGTGACAAACCGAAGATCTCTGGCTGCAGGTTGGTGGAGAGCCAATAATTCCAGACAGATTTCGTCAATTTCCACATCCATCGTATTCACCTGTCGATCATTCTGAATGACCTGATTGGCCACAAGATCATCACGATCCACAAGAGCGCTGAGCGCTTGACGAATTTGTGCTTCAACGAGAGCACCCATCCGCAAAATTCTTTGTTTAAGATCCGCCAACTCATCATCAAAATGTCGCTTCATAGGTGTCATTTTTCTGTGAGGCAGCAAATCAAGCGATTTACCCGATCACATAAGCCTGGGTCAGGGAATCTCCGGAATTGGTGAGATTTCTGGCGCCATCGACAAGGGCCTTCAGACGAATCCAGCAGCGCAAGAGAATGAATTTCTCCCAGTCAGAAAGCCCGATAAAGGCCATCATTCAATTCTCAAACCTGCTTGCACACACCCCTCTCAGAGCCTGATCCGTTCATGAGAAAAAGGCCATGTCCTGAATACAATGTTCGCAGGTACATCCCTCACCCCAAAGGATGTTGAGCCGCTAGGGAATCTGGAGTCCCCCCTTTTCATGAGATTCATCTCACTGGTTTCATCTACCAGCCTCAGAAATTTCGCCACTGTGGTTTTAGCCGAAGGCACATTTTTTCAAAAAAATAAATCTCGGCAATTCCTACCATTGCGTCTCATTGTACCTGATTTAAACCTAAGAACCAGGATCAAGGGCATGCAAGGCAATGGGTTTTGCCGCCCTCACCTTAGAGAACCAAAAACTCACGCCACAGTTATGAAATTTCAAATGCACAAATTTCCGGTCCAGATGCCTACAAAAGAACTGCCTATCGAACGGCCTATCCTGCGATATGAAGAACGGACCCACCAGAGCGCCCCGCTGTAAGATTGGTTAGGTGCCGAACGAAAAGTCATGGGCATGATGACTGATGAAGGAAAAACCCTACAGACCTTTGACGGTCTGCCACCTGCACACCCAACCAACACTTCACTAATCAATACCTTGCCTGGAAGAGCCTGACTCCTCACGAGGTTAGGCACGGGTGATCTATGAATTACGCAGACCAATTCTGGTTCACAGGCGGGCATAAGATGGAGCACCATGTAAGTCCTTAGGTGATAGGCTTGTTGATCGAAGGAATCGACCAGGTCTCCAGAAAAGGACTAGGTAATTAGAGGGGTGTAAGTTTTTTCCTTCACCAATTCACCCAACCAAGGCGCTCCACGACTTTGTACTTGAGAAGCCGATTGGCCAGAGCAACAAAGTGACAGGGCGAACTCGGTTCCTACGAAATGGTAAGTAGGTACCAAAGAGTTGTAAATGAAAAATAAAGGTATATAATCTCAAGAACATACCAATCTTAAGCGAAAAATAACTTATAGATGTCGCTTAAGGAGGCCTAAAAGGGGGACATTCTCATGCGGATCAAACCTGGTGAGTTCGTTGTTTTTAGCAAACGTAAAACGTCGTCTCATCCAAGCCCTCGGGCCAAAGCCATCCACCCGGCCCAACATGGGGAATCCTATTCCTACATCATTGATAAGTTTTGGAAAGTGGTGCAGGTAGTCGATGATGAAACCATCGAAGTGGAAACTCGACGCGGGAAACGACACCGTTTGGATAAGAATACGCCACTGGTGCGCAAGGCTGGCCTTTTGCATCAATTGGTTTACAGGGATCGTTTTTTTTAAAACCGAAGAGGGAAAGCCTCGCCTGAAGACAGGCCAGGGTTACCTTTGTGGTCTGCACCACACCATCTTTC
>JAOUNC010000485.1 GCA_029881175.1 Nitrospirota bacterium
TCAGCGTTGACTAGTGGCAAGCCCGGCACCCTTGCATATCCTTTTACTCGCAATGCCAGAATTCGGCCCAGAAGTCCAGGTAAACGTTTCTACATCAGTCGCAGGTTCCACGCTTAACGAGCTATCCAAGACCAAAACGTTTCCATCCAAATTGAGAGTTCCAGAGATGGTTAATCCGCTTAAGCTTGCTGTATTTCCCTCAAAAATTGTCCCGCCGCCTGTCTGAAATGTCAGAATGCAGCTATTCATAGTTTGAGAAAACGATCCATTGGCGCTCACGGAATACGTCACTCCACAACTGGTGATATCAGCTTGGGGAATAAAAAATTCACTCCCATTTCCATCATCAATTCCTGCCCCAACTGTGCCATTAAAGGCAGTACCTAGCAGAAATTGGCGACCCGAAAGACTTCCTCCTCCAGCGCCATCAAAATGTACGACCCCCGTCAACACAAAGGGACCCACGGGATTGGAAGATCCCGAAACAGCTGCTTGACTGCACGTACGGGTAAAGGTGAAGTTGTAGTCTCCGCGTAAGCTGGTATTCTGTGCCTGAGCCAGCGGTACCTCATCAACAACCAAGACGGATAGAGCCAACAACCCCATAAACATGATGGGCCAAATCTTAGAACGCATATGATTTCTCCTTTGTCGGGTAGATTCCTCTTGCCGGAATGTCTTTACTCAATATGTTGTTCTTTGTATCAAGCCTTGCTTCTTCACTGTTTGTTTTTTCTTTAACGGAAACACGAGTGCTCTATCCTGGGATTCAGTCGCCCCACACCATGCATGAGCCCCTCCAAGACAAAAGCAAGAACACCATTTTTCGAACTTCACCTGTTGGTAGGTGGGGATATTTGTGCGCCTTTGATCAAGATTGTTGTCGATGCAGTAGTTGACGATGCCCGGGAGTTTGTCGGTACCGGAGACCGTTGGTGTTTGGTTGGCCCCGGCGAATTTCATACGGATGATGGCGTTACGACTTGTGCCCTTTGCTGCCTTCTGGTCTTTGGATGCTTGGCCGCTCGGCCTCTGCACAATGGGGCGAGGAGATGAGATGGAGGAAGATGGATCCCCGCCAACAACCTGCGGGGATGACAGTGAGGTTGATTGTGGAAAAGACGACGTTGAGGGAATTATTTTTGACGCCTGACGCCTAACGCCTAACTCCTTACTGGACACGCTGCTCAGCGTCAGGACCGCTTCGGTGGGAGTCAGAAAGATAGTGTAGTCTCGATGGCGAGAGAGGAACTGTACAGGCTCTTGCATTTGCCCATGGTTGGGCTCAAAGCTTAAGGGAAGCCTGCCGTAGTTTTGTGCCAAATGAAACGCGTTTGGGGCGGATGCTGGCCCAGGAGGAGGCAAAGCCTTGTGTATGAAGTCACGTTGGGAATGTGAGAGCACTTCCTCATTTGCGGCGTACAGAGCCACTGGCAACATTAATGAGAAAAAGACGATTAAAAGTAAAAGGAATGAGGACTTGCAGATCCACGCATGCTGCGAGGAGGATTTACACGATCGGGAAGTAGAATGAGGATGACCCAGATGGGTGTGGAAAAACTTATTCGATCCGTGAGTCACTTCACATTTGCAAAACTCCGTAGAAAAGGGTTCGAACACCATAAGAAGTATCCTTAGTAGATGAAGGAAAAATAAATTGGACCATACGCATCTTGTCTGATGTGACCTTTTCGTTCCAGGAATCAACAACCCCGATAAAATATAGGACCCATCTTGCCATAATCTTTACAAGCAATAAAGGTTCCTCTTCTTGGCTTCATACTTCATAGATGTATCTCTGTAAATTTATTAAACTAATTCATGGGTTGATAGGGATGAGGGCGTATTGAACGCTCAAAGCTCCATGAAATACGTATCTCTTTAGATACGATTTTTATCTAAACAGATACAGCATGGCCCTTAACGTTCTTCAACCTACGCTGGTTGAACTAAGTATGTTGTCCAAACAAACAGATACGATGTTTTTAAAGAAACCCCTAAATGGGGGACGTCACTTTGAGGTCAACCCACGGGAATCGTGTAGGAAATTTCACGATTCACCCTTTTCAAGCTTTGAACATGTTCTAGACAACGTTTCACGCTGAGCCTTAGAACATAAGAAATTTTCCTTTTTCGGTCTTTTGGCCTGATCTTTGCGCCGTCTATTATTTTATTTCAGCCTGTTGTTTGATCTAAGCATGGGGACGTCGCTGGGCTACATTTGCTATGAGAACCGGAAGACTTCTAGAAATCACCTTCTTGCCACCCAACGTCTCCTATGAAACAAT
>JAOUNC010000486.1 GCA_029881175.1 Nitrospirota bacterium
CACCAGAACTTCGGGTGTGATCCCATTCGGCCTGACTCGCTTCCCCTTCGATTTCTGCCCCGACATACCATTGACGATAGGTCACTCCATATCCCCCAAAAGCCCCCTCCGTAAAACCGTGGTCACCAAAATCAGCATCCAATGTTCCCCCTGATCCTCTGGGACCAGATAATTCAGAAGTGATACCCCCAAACCCGGCTTGTCCTCCGATATAAAGGCCAGACCATGCTTCTTCAGGGGAATTATTCCCCTCCGTCTCCATAGGGTTGGCAGCAATGGTGGAGAAGGAAGCAGGCAGTTCACCTCCCACCCCCACCTGGACCAGATTTTGGAAATAATCAACAGTTCGGACATTTGAATCACGGTGCAACAATTGATAATCGGCCGTAAGGAAAAAATTTGGATGAACCCTATACTTAAATCCCGCGCCACCTTCCATGACATGATCAAGTCGTGAAATACCCTGGAAATCCACATGACTATACCCAAGATTCACATTGACGGTGAGACGTGGTTTCATTCGATGGCTGATCCTGGCACCCACCTGGGTATTCACATAACTCGAGGCTCCTGTCACAATGGTTTCCTCAACTGATCGATCCAGGAAGCCACGCACGGTCGTGGCAGGAGTCGCACGCCAACGAAGTAGGCCTCCAAAATCAACGGCACTCACGTCCTTAAGATTGGAATCTGCATAATCCTGTTTGAGATACCCCCCAAGTACTTCAGCGGTGAGCGTGTCAGTCAAAGTGAGATTCAAGCCTGTCGCCAGGTTAAATCCCTGAGAATCGCGGTCATAGAGCATTCCCCCAGACGCGCAACAACGCGCCGCATCATACGTCCGGTTATCGTAGGCACCCTGCACAAATGCTTCATAACGAGGGGACAGAACATACCCAAGACGGCTACCTACGCCATAGGAGTTTCGATCACGATCATCATTATTAATTTCTCCTGTGCTCGAGGAAACATTATCAAAATCTAATCGCTCATATGTTCCACCCAATCGAATCGACACTTTGTCCCAACGGTTAAAAATCCCCACATGACTACCAATCTCCCGGTAAATGGTCGGCTTGGTGCCAAACACCTCATTGGGCGAGGTCCGTGGAATATGCAGATGAGAGAACCGGGCACCGCCAAACACATTGGCTCTCCCCGACAAGTCGTAACGCCCGTCAGCTTCCACCCAATAATCTTCATAGTTTTGTAAATCGTCATTGACATACCTGGCGATATTCGCTCCGCTTAACACATTGAGTCTATGCTGTGTCCAATCGGATTGAATTTGGAGAGAAGGCGAAATAATGGTAATGAAATCATCCTGCTCATCTTTCCGGGTCGCAAAAATATTATCGTCGTATAGTTCAGAAATCGTGACCTCGGGGTTCAAGAGAAAGGAGCCGGCTCGAAGAGTTGAGGGATCAGGTTGGGTCGTTTGAGTTTGTTTGGAAAGCACGGACTGCTCGGTGGGTTCCTTAGGAAGGGATACTTGCGCGTAAAGCCCGTCCCCCCACCCGGTGAAGATTCCAAAGACTAGGACGCAGAAAAACACCCTACTGATGATTTTTGTTGAACCCTTGGTGGAACCAGAAACAACACACCCTGGCTGGAAGTGCGGAAATGCACCAAAGAATGAGATTTTTTTTGACATCCAATAAATTTTTACTTTTTGTTTGTCGCGCGCTATACCCTTGAGGATGGAGTGCTTGATAAGGATAATTTCAACCCTTTACGATCCTTCACCGATTTGCTTATGAAGATCGTATTGTCTAGAACAAAAAAAGGATTGCAATGGGTGCCATCCATGCCTACGAATTAAAAATCCACCCACTCCACTGAGAAGCCAACCCCTCCCCCATTCGGCCTTTTTCAACGCACAACCGAATAGCAATGATTGGGTCAGGAAACTTCTGGTTGCCTTACTTCCGATATTTTCTCTTCACGAGTACTTAGGACTGGTGATCGTGATAATACAGCACAACCGCCCGGACATCGTCTGCCGCCTGCGCGAACCCCGTGGCTTCGGCTCCTACCACATTTTCTCCCGCGAATATGATTTGAATTTCTTCAGGAGTATATTGGGCGTCTCGGTTATAAGAGAAATCAGCGAATGTTTGTGAATCATCAATTTGCAGAATAAGATTCAACGCCTTGACCGATTCCCCATTCAGTGGAAGATTTTTGTCTGAGGCCTTCCCCAAAAACATCGCCGCTTGATCAAGAGTCCATTTTCCTTCCAATAAGGCTTCTTTATACAAGGCCAGATTTGCAAGGGGT
>JAOUNC010000487.1 GCA_029881175.1 Nitrospirota bacterium
TGATCCAAGACCCAGAGACGTGGACCGTGAATTTACGACGCTGTTTATGGTCTTTAATGAAGAAGAAGATGAAGAACCCGGTCTGATGCATGGGATCAACGGATACATCTTCGGAAACCTTCAAGGATTAGAGGCACATCGGGGAGAACGCGTGCGCTGGTATGTGGCGGGGCTGGGTACAGAGGTCGACCTCCATACGGCTCATTGGCACGGAGAAACAGTCATGGAAGGAGGTTGGCAATTTGGTCGTCGTACCGATGTGGTTGAGTTGCTGCCCGCCAGTATGAAAACGGTGGATATGAAAGCGGATAATCCAGGAACCTGGCTGTTTCACTGCCATGTGAACGACCATATCACAGCCGGCATGAGCACCCGATGGACGGTGAAATAAGGGAAAAGAGAACACTCGTGAAACGAAGAAATTCAAATCCTCGTAATGCTTACGTTACTAAAATAGAACCCGAGACTTCAGCAATACGAGCACCATGAAAAAAATATACGGACAATTGTCTGCTGGGGAAAATTTCCGAATGGAACCATTCAGCAAAAGAACGCCTATAAAGGCAACCATTCTGAAGACGAGATACGCCTAAGGAACTGGCGGCCACAAAACAGCGTTTATGCGTTAGAGACTATCTGCTTCACCCCAGGTTAACCGTCTTTCAATCAGCCAGTAGGTGATACCTAAAGCCAGCACCACGGCAGCAGTGGCAAACACATAGGGCGGAGTAATTTCTTTAAAATCAAATATGATCACCTTTCGAGCTATAGCCATCAAAGCCGTAGCCACCACTAATTTGATATGAATGACGTCTTTGCGAATATACAGAGTGATATTGATAAAAATTTCTATGGCAATGAGTACAGCTAAAAAGGCTCCAAATGTGCTGACGATATCCCGAATGGTAAATGTGGTGAAGCTGGGAGAGATGAGTTTTTGATAGATGATATACACCACGTCAACAACCCCCCATAGAATGGTAAACACCATCAACACTGCCAGGACTTTGACTGCGGCCCGAATGGTTTGGTGAAGAATTTGAATGAGGCGATCTTCATGATCAAGAGCTAGTTCTTCTTGGCCTACCTTCCTTAGTTGCTCCTTACGGAAATGTTCCATCAAGGAGTCAACTATACTTCCGTGGCCTTCTAAAAATGTCCTATTGAAATCCTTTTCAACGAGTTGCTCAAGGCCTTTGACCGCCTGAAACTCCTTACCAGAGACTTGTTTAAAGCCCATGCTCCAATCGGCATACTCACGTTGATCGATGGTTTTCTTTTTGAGCACATGAAAGTCGGCATGGCGGGGATCTCTCTTTATTTTATGAATCAATTCATTGACAACTTTCTCTTCTCCCTCCAGTATTTGAACGAACGTATTGTTTCCATAGAGCAGCATTCCTGTAATGCCCAACCGCCCATTGTTTTCCCGGCTAGTCCTCAGGATCTCCTCTAAATCATCTTCAGACATCGATTGGGTTGCCTTACTGATGTATGAAATTTGGATCATTGGTTGCTCCCATTATTCATTGTCTAAAATAGGACATCTATTTTCAGTGATTTGACGGGTAATTTCATAACAGCTCAATAACGTTGTATATGCAAATTGATCAATTGCGAGAAACATCTTTGAATCCTCATTCAAGATGGTTGATCACAATCCGAAGGAAATAGTTAATGGATAAGAGAATACACCAAAGCATCGAGAACTTTTAAATCCGAAAAGACTGTGATCTTTTCCTCCAAAAAGAGATCAGCATGAGTCTGGGCAGAATATCCTCCGATCCCCACTGGAGCAATGGGACACACCTGAGTCACGAGTTCCCGAATAATGTTTTTCATTTCATCTTGTGAACGATCCACGCTCATGGAGAGGAGAACATAGGCTGGCCGAATCTGTTCACAAAATTTTGCCAGTTCCGGAATGGGAAGATTCGCTCCTAAATAATGAACACGGCATCCGCGTGAAGCGCATAAATAGCCCGCCGTCAGTGCCGAAATTTCATGCCATTCTTGAGAAGGACATGCCACTACAATACTCGGTCCCTCCTCAAGCATCCGAAGCTGATTGATGGCCGAAAAAATTTTTTGCTTAATTTGATTAGAGGCGTAATGCTCTTGTGCAACCCCAAGTTTTTCGTCATGCCAGAGTTGGCCGATATGTACCTGCAAGGGAAGCAAAAATCGATGGAGAGCTTCCTCAAAGGGAATGACAGCTAACGCCCCATTCAATTTACGTTCAAACCCTGCCCGATCATTCTCCAAAAGTGCCTG
>JAOUNC010000095.1 GCA_029881175.1 Nitrospirota bacterium
GCTATGAAGGACGTTATCTAAATGGCCGCCTCTGGGTTTCTATAGACAAAATTGGTGGAAGGTATCGATTTAGCCTGGCTGACGTTAAGGGCAATCAGGGGGTGTGGATTAGCGCAAAATCCTTGCGTGCCATTGGACTACAAAATCTCACGGGGTACGCCTATCGCCACCCGCAGTTATCGCCAATTCTCCAAAAAACAGACCGCATCGAACTGCAAGATCAGGTCCTGGTGCTTTTCCCCAAAACGTTGGCCTTGGAAGACTAAAGGGTCAGACTATTTACCGGTGATGGATGTTGAATGTTTGGCAATGTCTTCAGGTGGGCCTTGGGCGACGAGGGAGCCCCCGGAGTCGCCGCCGCCGGGTCCCAGGTCGATCATCCAATCCGCGCATTTGATGACGTCCAGATGATGTTCCACTTTAGGAGTTGTCCCGACAGGCCTCGAGAAAGAGAAGCTGATTGACAAGTGATGGTGGGTGAGTCACAATCTTGTTGAAAAATTCAACAATGGAGGAATTTATGGCCACCATGAATTTCAGCGTTCCAGAGGACGTCAAAAAGCAATTTGATAAAGTGTTTGCGGGAAAGAACAAAAGTGCCGTGCTGACTCAACTCATGGAGCAGGCCATTGAAGAGCAAAAACGACTCGGCCGGCGCAAGCGGGCCATCGATCAATTACTGGATCTGCGTGAACACGCTCCTCGGGTGACGGACAAGGATATTCGGGCTGCCCGAACCCAGAGCCGACCATGACCACATGGGTCGTTGACGCCAGCGTGGCTGTGAAATGGGCCTTGCCCGTTAAGGACCATGAAGCTCATCAAGAACATGCCCTTGCTTTGTTACAAGACATTCGGCAGGGTAAGGCAGCCATTCTTCAACCCCCTCATTGGTTAGCGGAAGTGGGGGGTGTCTTAACTCGATTGGCTCCCAATCATGCGATTGGCATGCTTCAAGCGTTTCTTGCGATGGAGGTCCCAGTCATCACCGAGTGGGAAGTGTATGAGGAAGGTTGCCGTCTTGCGGTGGACCTCAACCATCATTTCTTTGATACCCTCTACCATGCCGTTGCCCTTCAAGCCCCTGATGCTATCTTCATCACCGCCGATGCCCAGTACTTCCGGAAGGCCGCCCAACTAGGCCGAATCATTGAGTTGAAAGATTTCCCTGCTTGATCATCTTGACTTATTTCGACCATTGTTCAAATATTCCTCGTCTTGAACCTCGCCTTTTTGCTTGCCCTGAGTGTTCCATGTGGATAACCTGGGTTTTCAGAGGGATACGGGCATCAATCAGGAACTGCTCGAGCATGAAGACGTCAAAACGACGGTGATCTATACATATGACCTTCTTCAAGGGCGGGCGGGGGTTCGTAGTCGCCTAGTATGCGGCTTTTCAGATGTGTCCGTAAAATCAGGGGAAGACCATTGTTCGCTCATTTCAATCCGGTTAGGCAATCAGAGTAATAATAGAGGAGGGATGCCTAATGAATGATTCTTCTACTGCAAAAATAACGAGCGCATTTCTTGTCTTTTGCGCAATCGGGTTGGTGCCGATCGCTTTATCATACGGCGCGAAGCCATCGTCTAGTCTTTCCATGCTTTTTAGTATTACCGTTGATACCACCAATCTCACCCACATTCTGCGCGCGCTCATGGGCTTGTATTTTGGGATGGTCTTGATTTGGATAATGGGTGCTGTCAATAAATCGCTCGCCAGACCGGCATTAGTAAGCTGCGCGGTATTCATGATCGGGTTGGCCGCAGGACGAGTGCTAAGTATCATTTTGGATGGTTGGCCACATTGGCTATTGATTGTCTATGCGGTATTGGAAATCATGGTCGGCATTATCGCGATCTATCTTTACCGAATGCAACAAGAGCCCCAAGGCGAAGTATGAAGCACATTCTATTTGTAATCTGTCTGCTGCTGCTGATCGCCTGTTCCTGCAGTCCCGAGCGAGTGGCTGAAAGTCGCTTCGTCGAGCCAGATAAACTGTACCGGACTCTTGAGGCGAATGTCCGCAGTCATCAAGAGTTTGAAGTAATTATCGATATCGATCATGCTCGTCTCGGTAAAAAAGCTAAATCGCCGATGCCACCTGCTCACGTACTAATATGGTCGGATTCAGAACTGGAAGCGGCAATTCTTAAGCACAACCCACTGGCCGCTATTGATTTGCCGCTACGCGCTTTGGCTTATGAAGACCCAAAAACAGGTATCGCTGCAGTTATCGCTAACAGGTTCAATTACCTTGCAAACCGATATGCACTACCAAATGATGCGACAATTCGGGAACGTTACGATACCGATATCGCTAAGGCTATGGCCAACATTCCATCCGAATCGATTGTAAAATTCTCTTCAGATAGCATGCCAGATGCCGGATTGATAACACTCAATAGTCCGTATGATTTCGCAACTACCAAAACGCGAATACTCGACGTCATCAATTCGCAGTCCGATGCAATAGTATTTGGAGAGTTGGATTTCGCTGCGCGGTCCCAAAAACATGGTGTAACACTTGAACAAGTGTATCTCATTTTATTTGGTGCTCCGGGCCCTGGTGGAAAAGTCATGGCGTCGGCACCAACGCTGGGACTTGACGCTTTTTGTCAAAAATTGCTGATTTGGCAGGATAGCCATGGAGGGGTTAACGTTAGTTTTAATGATCTGCGAGCTCTGGCAGAGCGTCAGCAAGTGTCCAGTGGTCTGGCTCTACGAGTGGTCAATCGCCGGTTAAAAGAAACCTTTACAAAAGCTCTTGAACAATAAACCTGAAATTTTGCGTGGAAGCGGATGGGTGAAAAAATCAGGAGCGAACAAGGTGTTGGACTATACCGGCTGACACCGGACGGTAGCTTAATCGTTAGTTTAGGGATACAGGGGCTTCAGATATTTCCCGGTGATGGAATTGAGGTTGTTGGCAATGTGTTCTGGCGAACCTTCGACAACGATATAGCCGCCGGAGTCGCCGCCGCCGGGGCCGAGGTCGATGACCCAATCGGCGCATTTGATGACATCCAGGTGATGTTCCACCACCAGGACGGTATTCCCTTCCTCGACCAGTTGATTCAACACAGTTAATAGGCGTGTGATGTCTTCCAGATGCAGCCCTCGTGTGGGTTCGTCCAGGATGTAGAGGGCACCTTTGTGGTCTGAGTTGGCGGCTGATCGTTTGGGGGTGTTGGCTAATTCCCGGGCGATTTTGAGTCGCTGGGTTTCTCCCCCGGAAAGGGTGTTGGCGGGCTGACCCAGCGTGAGGTAGCCCAGCCCAAGCTGCTTGAGTACCCGCAAGCCTTTGAGGGCTGAGGGGCAAGAGGTCTCGAAGAAGGCGATGGCTTGATCGACGGTGAGATTGAGCACGTCGTGAATGGAGTGATCTTTGACCCGGACTTGCAGAATCTTGTCTTTGAATCGTTTCCCTTCACATTCTGCGCAGGGCACGTAGAGATCCGCCAGAAAATACATTTCCAGTTTTTCATAGCCATTGCCCTGACAACGAGCGCATCGGCCCTTTCCGGTATTAAATGAAAAATGTGCGGGCGTGAGTCGGTGGGCACGCGCTTCAGGGGATTGCGCAAATACGGCTCGAATGTCTTGATAGGCCTTCAGGTAGGTGATGGGGTTGGAGCGTGGGGTTTTTCCAATGGGTTCTTGGTCGATGAGGCAGACGGTTCGGAGATGCTCCGTACCCGTCAGGCCTTCGAGTTGAGGGTGTGAAGGGGCAGCCACTTTGAACCAGCGAGCCAGGGCGGCATAGATGGTGGCTTCTACCAGGGTGCTTTTCCCCGATCCGGAAGGACCAGTGACACAGACCAATGTCCCGAGGGGAATGTGTACCGTGAGGTTTTTGAGGTTTTGTTCACGTACTCCTATGAACGATAGCCGCTTACCACTTCCCGCGCGACGTTTTTCAGGAAGGGCAATGCTTCGTTCCCCACGAAAATATTGGGCAGTGAGGGCTTGGGGATGCTTGAGAAAGGTGTGATAGGGAGCCGCACAGACAACCTGTCCCCCTTGATCGCCTGATTGCGGTCCCAGTTCGACGACGTAATCAGCCTGCTGGATGATCTGTGGATCATGTTCCACCATAATAACCGTGTTCCCCCGCTCAGCCAGTTCTCGCAGAATCATGCCCATGGCCTCGGTGTCTCGTGGATGGAGGCCAATTGTCGGCTCATCTAAGACATATTGTGTCCCTACGAGCTGACAGCCTAGTTGCGTGGCCAGATGAATGCGCTGGGCCTCGCCACCGGATAAGGTCCGCATTTCCCGATTTAACGTGAGATAGTCCAAGCCCACGCGCAGGAGAAAAGAGAGTTTCGACTGCAGGGCTTGTAACAGATCCTTGGCGACGGCATCTTCAAAATTTCTCAGCGGCAAGGTCTGAAGCCATGTTTGCAGTTCGGAAAGTGGCCAACTGCAGACCTCGTGAATGTGGCGTTGATGGATTTTGACCATGAGGGCTTCTGGCCGTAGGCGGGTTCCCTGACAGTTTGTGCAGGGAGAAGGACTGCGATACCGGCTTAAGAATACCCGGACATGCATCTTGTAGCGTTTACTTTCCAGGTATTCAAAAAACGCATGGATGCCTTCGAGCTTCCCCTCGCCTTTCCAAATGAGATCACGTTCGCCTTCGGTGAGCTGGTTATAGGGGGTCGCCGGGTTGAGCTGTTTTTTCTTGAAGGCTTTGAGCATTTCTTTCTGCCACCAGACATTGGAAGGCTTCGTCCAGGGTTCGATGGCGCCATCCTGTAAGGATTTCTCAGGGTCAGGAATAATCAGCTGTGGGTCGTAGCGTAAGATGTTGCCAAACCCTTTGCATTCGGGACAGGCTCCAAGAGGGTGATTGAAAGAAAATGACACGGGGCGTGGCGTGGGAAAAGTCCTTTCGCATCCTGGGCAGGACAGATGTGAACTATAGGTTAAGGGTTGATTGTTTCCGATGACGATGCTGGCTCGGCCTTCGCTTTCGCGAAACGCCGTTTCCAACGCTTCACCCAAACGACTCCGCGATTCGGGCTCCAAGGTGAGGCGATCAACCACAACTAAAAGTTCCGATGGCAGAGGTGTGGGGAAGGTGTCGGTGTTTAAGTTGATTAGTTGTTGGTTGATGACGACACGAATGAACCCTCGTTTTAAGAGGGACGTTTTCATGAACTCAAGCGCATCAGGGTGGGGTGTGGTTTTGGGAAAACAGACGAGGGCTCGTTCATTGGGAAAATGATTGAGTAAGTCTTGGGTAACTGTTGTGGGGTGGTGGGCGATGGCCTCCAGCTTGCACTCAGGACAGGTCAGGCGTCCAATTTTGGCGAAGAGTAATCGGAGATAATCAGAAATTTCGCTGGTGGTACCAACAGTGGAACGCGAAGTCCGGATTGGATTTTTTTGTTCTAAGGCAATCGAGGGGCGAATATTGGTGAGTCGGTCTACATCGGGGCGTTTCACGCGGTCCAAAAACATGCGCGTATAGGACGAGAGTGATTCCACATAGCGCCATTGTCCTTCCGCGAAGAGGGTGTCAAAGGCTAACGACGATTTCCCCGACCCGGAAACGCCGGTAATAACCGTGACAGCGTTGTGGGGGATACGGAGTGAAATGTTTTTGAGGTTATTTTGGCGCGCCCCTTCAATGATCAGTTCGGTGGGGGGCGATTTCGAAGAGGAAGCGGATTTTTTGTGAGTCATTGTGTGAGTTGGAAAAAGGACTGGCTCACAGGAGCCACTGGTTAACAATCGACTTTTTGGGAGGACAGTATCGAGGAATTTAAAGTTGTTGTCGAGTCTGCGTACTCTTTTTCCAGCGCGACTACTCGTTATTGGCTGGCATCTTGTTTGATCATGACGAAATTCAAGAGAGATTCCTGCCAGTAGCCGCAGGAATGACGGAAAATAAAAAAACTATAGGAATGACGGAATAGGAAAAACTACAGGATTGACAGTGATGGGGACTGCTTACAATCTCCCGAGGAAATCGCCTAACCAGACGGCGGAAAGACCGAGGAAAACGTGGAGGATGATATTCGCGGAGGCTTTGAGGATGGCACCGTCTTTAAGAAGCGCCAGCGATTCGAATCCGAAGGTGGAATAGGTGGTAAAGCCACCGAGCACACCGATAAAGAGAAAGATGCGGATATCAGTGCCCAACAGGGATCGGGTTTCTGCTAGTCCATGAAGGAGGCCGATTAGGAGGCATCCTAGGATGTTGACCGTGAGTGTCCCAACTGGAAAGCCTAATGCCGGGCTAAACCGGTTGAACAGGCCTGCCATGACGAACCGACTGATTGAGCCTAAAAATCCGCCCACACCAACCCAGAGAAGTTGAGGTAATCCGTAAGGAGTCATGGTGGTGAATGGATCTCAGCCGATTTTGTTCAGGATGAAGAGGGCTGTAGGTTGTCGTGAAGGAATTTGAGCATTGAGCCGTTTGTGAGATTCATGGCCTTTTTTTCTGCAGAGTTTTTGATGTTTTTTTTCTAGGAGCGCGTTTTTGTGCAGTTCCTTTGCCGAGGCCCTTGGTTGCAGGTGTAAGGATGACATTGGAATCGGCCCAGAGCGCGATTCCCCCCAGGAGACCTGCCGTGTTGGAGACTATCGTGGCATGAGATGGCAAGGCAATGGTGACCTTTTTGCCATTACCTCCGCCTATGTACAGATGGTCGAAATTGATCACTCGATCTAAGAGCTCAATGGCTTTGGCCAGACGGACGTTCCATCTCTTTTTCCCCACCACTTTCAGTGCATGGGCACCCAATTGGACTTCGTAGGTTTGTCGCTTTCGAAAGGGATGGTGGGCAATTTCCAAATTAGGCACGAGGTGTCCATTCACAAATAGCGCCGTTCCAAATCCGGTTCCCAAGGTAATGACCAGTTCTACTCCTTGGCCTTTGATCGCTCCATAGCCTTGCACATCCGCATCATTGGCTGCCCGAGCCGGCTTCTTAAGTTGTCGTTCCAATTCTTGAACGAGATTGGTTCCAGGCCAGGATGGATCCAGGTTAGGCGCTGTTTTGACCTGGCCCTGATGAATGACGCCGGGAAATCCCACCGAAACTCGATCAAAACTTCCCAATCCCTGCACAAGTTCTGCAATGCCCGCGAACACGGCTTGTGGTGTGGAAGGCTGTGGTGTGACGATCCGAAAGCGTTCCCCCATGGGTTGTCCTGTTGGGCTGAGAAGAATCCCTTTGATCCCCGATCCGCCAATATCAATCGCGAGGGTGATGGGTTGCTGTGCTGGAGTTGATCGTTTCTGAGTTGAGGCCATGCGCGATTCTCCTTAACGAGGGGTTTCAAGAGACCCTTGCCTGCTGTTATAGACTTCTCCACCTTGTGTAACATAATTTTTTAAGACTTGAGTGGCGTTCAGACGTCCGATATCTGTCGTCACGGTGATCCCTCGCTGCTCAAGCTCGGAGACCCAATTGCCAGGTTTTGGACCTTCATCAAACCCAATGGCTTCGGCATCGCTTCCTCGGGCTCCGCAGATCAAATGTCGGACACCTGACCAGCAAATGGCTCCAAGGCACATGGTACAGGGTTCACAACTGGTCACGAGTTCGTGCGGGGGTAGACCATTGGCGCCTAAATCATGGACCACAAGTTTTTGCTGAGCCATCATGATGGCCACGATTTCCGCATGGGCAAGAGAACTCTGGGAAGAGAGGACCAGATTGATCCCAGGCGCGACTAATTCATAGGTGTCTGTTCGGAAGACGCCTGCACCAAAAGGTCCCCCAGTGCCCTGTTCAATGTTGAGCTTGGACAATGTGGTCACAAGGTCCATGCGAGCTTCTGCTGTGGGGAAAGTGGAAGGCTGTTCTTGAAGAAAGTCTATTAGCCACTGCGGGAGCTCAAGTTGAAACCGTGGAAAGTTGCTTGTGAGGTTCTTCATGAAGAGATTGATGTCTTTGGTTGGGAAAGGCAATGAGGCCTTGCGGGTGAAGAAAAATACTCCTTAAGGTCAATCATATTTTGATGAACCTGAAGCTCGTGTTACTTTAGCAAAAATTGTAACAGTACGGTTGGGTTATTGAAAGAAGGAGAGGGTGATGCCAAAGACCTGGTCTCAACAAGTTCTAATTATCACAGGGGCTTCCGCTGGTATTGGTAAGGCCCTGGCGTATGCCTTAGCACCACATTCTCCCATCCTTGTCTTAGTCTCGAGAGATCGCGCACGATTAGAAGAGGTGGCTGAGACCTGTACAAGTTTAGGCGCGACCACGTTGGTGCTGCCAACGGATGTGGCTGATCCTCAGGCCTGTTCCGACATGGTTCAATGCGTCGTCTCCAAGTTTTCTAAGATCGATGTGCTGGTGAATAACGCTGGCATGTCCATGTGGTCAACGGTCGAGGATGTGCAAGATGTGACCCGGCTTCAACGCATCATGGACGTGAATTTTTTGGGAAGTGTGTATTGCACCAAATTCGCGTTGCCATACCTTAAGCTCACGCAAGGTCGGGTTGTCGCCATTTCCAGTGTCGCAAGTTTGACTGGCGTGCCCTCTCATGCCGTCTATTGTGCCAGCAAGCATGCCATGAACGGGTTTTTTGAATCGTTACGCATTGAGTTAGAAGGATCGGGGGTAAGCGTCACAATCGTCGCGCCGGATTTTGTGCAGTCCGAAATTCATTCGCGAAGTCTCGGACCCGACGGAAAACCACTGGGCCGACTCCTTCAGGATCATGGTTCGTTCC
>JAOUNC010000096.1 GCA_029881175.1 Nitrospirota bacterium
GGTTGGTGGTGGGGATCTCTCTCCCCCTCCGTCATACCCGCGGGTTGTGGCGGGTATCCATCTGAATTCGGTCAAGATGGATTCCCGCCTCCGCGGGAATGACCACTTTTTTTCGGTCATACCCGCAGGTTGTGGCGGGTATCCATCTGAATTCGGCCAAGATGGATTCCCGATAGAAAATGTCGGGAATGACGAGGAAGCAAGATAGATCCCCGCTTGCGCGTCGAAGCGCTTTCAGCCTTCGTAGCCAATGGGATACTTCGGCGAAGGAGGCTCGGCGCAAAGACGTGGAAATGACAAGAAAATGTGGGAGGGAGGGGAAAACAGAAACCGGCAGGATCGAAAAGAATAAATTGGCGCTACCTATTTTTACTTTTCACTTTTTACTTTTTACTTTTCGCATCCTCACATGCCACTTTCACGAATCAAGACCGCTCCGACATGTTCCCACAGTTGGCCTACCACACTACGGGCTTCTCCTTGAACGTGGGCCATACCTCGTACCGCCTGATTCCATTCTTTCTCTCCATCTTCTACATCCATGGTCACACGATAGATTGACGTTTCTGGCTTCAAATGACCCTGCTCATCTTTTCGAACCGGCACCGGCCCTGAATAGACCGAGGCAAGATAGGTTAAGGCAAATTGCGACTCGTCTACCTGGCGAAGATCCTGCACCTTCCCGCGCCGTGCCATCCGCGCCGGATCATCCGGATAAAACCAGCCTTCCGTGTGTGGCGCTAATCGCACCTGTTGTTCTTCTGTGGCATAAGCCTGAACCACCAGCTCCCCCGGGTTGATAAGATGCACCATCGGAAGTTTGGTGTTAACCCACCGTCCTTCATGGAGCGAAGAGGCCATATCGGTCACCAGCCCCGTAAATGGGGCACGCAAGGTTAACTGCTTAACAATCTTCAACAACCCTTCCATCGCTTGGCGAGCTCCTTGGAGAGTCTTCCATAAGACTTGATGATCATTGCGATCTTCTTCATAAGCGGCCTCTCGTTGCAAGCGCATTTCCAACGCAGCGATACGTTGGTCGAGTAGACGAATTTGCTGCTCAATTTTTGGTGACTCTAAGATGAGCAGAATGTCACCCTGTTCGACTCGGTCACCCTCTTGCACGTTCACCTTCAGGATTTTCGCCGGCGCAGGAGCGAAAATCGTCGCCCGTTCACGCGCCTCAAGCACGGCAGGAATCGACACCATCCGATCTAACGGGATGCTTCCCGATATAAAGGCAATCAGGACCACCACGCCCACTACTCGTCCTCGCCAGGATTGCATCACTTCCTCTCGTCGCTTCCACCACACCTGTACTTCTTGATAGACAGGCCAGGCCAGAAACCATCCAATTTCGACGACAAAAAGAATGATTCCTAAGACTTTAAAAAAGAAGTGATACACCAAAACCGCAATGCCTAAAAACATGAATGCCCGATACACCCAGATTGCCCAGGCATATGCTGTGAGAATGCGTTGACGCCGTCGAGGAAGCGCTTCAGGAGGGGCATCACCCCATCCAAACAACCATTCCCTCAGCTTCCATTGTCCAAAGGCGAACGCTCGGGATTGTAAGTTTGGAACTCCCAGCCAATCGGATAAGACATAATAGCCATCAAACCGGAGCAGTGGATTCAGATTAATAAACAAGCCCATGATCCAACTCGTCGACGCCAAAACGAACAAGACACTCTTGGCAACCCCTTCCGGACACAAGTGCCATAAAAAGGTGGCGATCAGGGCTATCCCCAATTCTACGACCGTACCTGCTGCAGCAATAGCGGCCCGCTGCTTCCGCGAGGTCAGCTTCCAGGAATCGGTGGTATCCGTATACAGCACGGGCACCATTATGAGGAATCCAACACCCATCGTTTGCACCTGGCACCCATATCGAGCGGCCGTATAGGCATGTCCCAATTCATGCAGAATTTTGATCCCCACCAACCCCAACATATAGGCGGTGAGACCTTGTGGTGAGAAAAAATACAGGAACGTATTGGCGAAGGATTCCCATTGCCGCACAATCCCGATACATCCAATGACGCCCAACGTGACCACACACACTAAGGCGGTTTTGGTGAAGAGTGGGGCCACAATAGGTAAAGTTCGTTGCAGAAAACGATCAGGATTGAACAGGGGGATTCTAAAAAAGAGGTAGGTATGGAGCAGCTTGAGGAGCCAATGCTGTTTGGCCTGTTCAGCTTGCGCATAGAGTCCCGCACTTCCGCCCATTTGCGCATCTCTCGTCAGATTGTGACGAAAGAGGAACTGCACCAGTTCCATCACATCTCGCTGTGTCACCTTGGCCGTGGTACTACTGGAAACCACTTCAATGAGCCTGTTGGCCGACCCCAGATGCCATTGCGAGAGGAGTTGAAATGCCGCCCAGCCAATTTGGAAATATTGGTGCCGAACCGGATCTAAGATATTCCAGGTGGGCACCCCTTCTGCGGTGGGTGTGCCCGATAAAATTTGCAGGTCATCCCGCAGGGGAGGCAGGGCAAGATCCTCTGAAGATGGAGATGGGGCCAAGGACATTACCAGCCTAGGGTTTGGCGAAAGACAGACAGCGGGCGGCGGAATAAATAGAAAAACAGAGACACCCGTTCTCCATAAATCTTAGCGGTCCCCTGCCAGCCAATACGTATCAATGCTGGAGCCTGGAGGATCTCTGCTTTGACCCGATAAGCTAATTCATTCGTCGGCAACACCTCCGCATGGTAGCTCGCATGCGTGAGGGTTGCCGGAATCGCTTTCAACGGATCGGCATTCAAGAAGACCTCCACCTCTGCACCTTCTCGGAGAACGATGGCATCTTCTACCGGCAGGTCGATCTTTAACTCATATTCCTCAGGATTGGCCACTTCCATGATTCGTTCCCCAATGATAACCGGCTTCCCGACCCAGTCCGATTTATCACCAAACAGGACAATCCCTTGTCGTGACGCTTTCACTTCAACCTGTTGTAACACTTCCCAGGCATAGTCTCGCTCGGCTTCTTTTAATCGGACCTCAGACGCCTGCACGGGCATACCGGCGCCCGATTCATCATCAAAAAAAGCCCCCTGCGTCACTTTCCGGTATTCCATAAACCCGACTGCTAAGTTTTTCTCGGCCACTTCATAGTCATTGCGAAACTTGGTGTCTTCATACCGAAACAAAGTCTCCCCTTTCTGGACCTCAGTATTCGGTTGGACCACAATTTCCGCAAGCACGCCATCGAGTGGCGCGGTGACCACGACCGGATCTCGCGCCACCACTTCAACTGGTGCTAACGTCGACAAGTGCACCGGCACACACATCACCCCAACAAACAGGGCCAATCCTATCCACAGCCAGCGCTTCGAAATAGTCCAATGCTTGACGGAGGTCTTCGTTTTTCCCAACGCGTTCCAAGCATGCGCCACCGTTTCCGCAAAGCGCCGAATCAACTGTATTTCACCCTCTTGCCAAGGCCGTTCCCGTGCTAACCACATTCCACCAATCACTCGTTGATTGCCCCAAATGATTGGACACCACAACACATGGGGAAAGGCAAATCGTCGCCAATCGGCTTGAAGGTGCTTGGGACATTGCTCCACGTTGAGGTGACAAGGTGCTTGCAGGGCTTGATTTTCCCAGAGACTGGCGACCACTTCTTCAATCCATTGCACCATGGGCGACTTACGATCCACCACCGCCACACTCGACACGACTTCCACTTGGCAAGCCGTCCGAAGATTCGTCCCAATCGAAAAGACACAGGCCTGCCGAAAGGTGAAGAGACGCCTCGTTTCATTGGCCAAGAGAAAACAGAGTTCTTTCACGGTTTGAGCCGCACGCGCTTGGCTTTCTAATTGAAGCAACGTGACAAGAAGGTGAGGATCGACATCCGTAATCCTCCTGGACGGGGTGTCCGATCCCCCCGATAACGGAGGCATGGTCGTGGTCGTATTGGCAGGAGGATCCATGACTTGAGCTCCCACACCCGACTGGCTCTCTTTGCGGAATTCAGGACTCATGTCGCTCATAAGGCATCTGCATGTAAATGAACGTGGTCGTCAAGCATGATGACTATGGCCTGGAGCTGTTCATCGTAGCTGACGCTGTAGAAGGACTCGGAGACGTACTCGGTTTAAACGTTGGCTTGGGGGTCTTGGATTTCAGCTTCCGGTCCATAAACCTGGCGCTGCCACTCATCCCTGCCAAGACATCCTGGGGTTGCTCTTTGAATTCTCCAAAGACACGGATGGTTTGACTGACCGGGTCCACCCGAGCACCGATCTCAAGCACGACAGCTTCGTACAGTTCTTGTGTTTCATCAATGAAAAATTTAAACGGACTGTTTTGCGTAACCCAGCGTAGAGACGTGGAAGGTAAAATGAGTTCAATTTCAAAGTTCTTATCATTCAAGACACTCATCACTTCGTCATACGGATTCACACTTTCATGGGGATGCACGAGCGTTTTGGCTACTCGTCCGGAAAAAGGCGCGGTAATCTTACAATGCCTCACGGCCACGTTCGCACTCCTCACCGCCGCCTTGGCTTGTTTGACTTCCGATTCGGACACGTCAACTTCCAATTGACCTATGCCATTCAACTTCGCGAGTTCCTGATTATTGAGAGCTGTTTTCTCCCGAGCCTCCAATTCAGCTTGAGCTGCGGCTAATTCGGCCCAATATTTCTCACAGTCAAACTCCACTAAGAGATTGCCCTTTTTAAACGCTTGGCCATCACGAAACGGCATACGTTTGACGCGCGCTTGTAATTCACTGGAAATGACGGCTTCTTCTGAAGGCTTCACCACTCCCCGAACGGCATTTAAATCGGAGGACTGAATTCCGCTACTTTTCCCAAAACTCCCTTCCGGGTTGATCAACGCCAGACTCATTAACAGGAATCCAACGGACGCTCGAAGTCTTCGGCTCATGGCTGTCCCACTCCTTCTTGTTCATCATGGTCCAGATTCGAAACCATGGCATGTTGCTCTAACCATTCCCAGCGTTGTTCAAGCGCTGCCGCTAAGTCTTCCACTCCTTCACCTGAGAGATCCGCAGGAAACGGGTCTTTCCCAATCGACGCAAGCAGATTGGCATAGGCCATTTCAAGCCTAGCCAGTGCCATTTCATATCGCAACTCAGACAACAACCCTTGTACCTTTTCTCGAATAACCAAGTGTTCACTCAGTCGATTCAGGGACCAGGACTGCTGGACATGGTCCGCAATTTTCATTTGCGTGTCGAAGTACCGTTGAGCAATTTTCACATCTTCCCTCGCGGCTTCATATTGAGCCACCGCGACATGCACTTGCGTCATGATGGTCATGGTGAGCGCCAGGCTTTGCACCTTCAGGACTTCCTCCTGGGCATCAATCACTTGCAACCGCGCTGGATGGCGGAAGACATTCATGAGATTCCAACTAATTTTGGCTCCATAGCTCAACCAATTATTGTGAAACAGGAAACCGTTGCTGTCATAATTGCCTCCAAGATAGACATTTAAACTTGGCAATAATTCCAAAATCGCCACCTTGGTTTCATTGGCATTAATCCGTTTTTGGTAATCCACCGTCCGCAATTCAGGACGATTCATTAAGGCCTGCTCTTCCAAATCCGGCAATCGTGCGTGAATTTTTGAAACCGGTGGCGTTAATGGAGGCATCACTAACTCATACGGCTCACCAGGTGTCAAATTCATCAGTTCCCCAAGTTGAATCCTGGCCACCGAGAGCTCCTGATACAATTGCTGAATTTCCCGTTGTGCTTGCAACAACTCGCGTTCATATTGCAGCGAGGTCAAAGGGGTCTCAAGTGCCCGCGTTCGAATGGTCGTGGCTTCCTGCAAGGCCTGCGTGACCCAATCGTCCAAAAATTTTAGACGCCCCAAAGCGCGCTCGGCGCCAATGGCTTTCCAGAAGGCTGATCGCACTTCTTGAATCACACGGTTCGCAATTCGTCGCTTATCTTCTTCTGCGATGAGAACATCATTTGAGGCCTGTTGGGCGCGCACATAAGACAAACCAAAATCGAGCACATCCCAACTCAGCGTCAAATTGGTGTTAAATATATTCTTATCGGCTGAAGTGGAGGATTCCAGTGATTCCTCACCTGTTGTTAACGAACGACTACTCGCCCCACTATAATTACTCCGCCCGGCATAGGCCGCATCCGCCACCAATTTTGGTAACAGATCATAATGGGCCAGATCCAACTGCCGGTGCGCAACCATCTCCTTCAACCCTTGCACCCGCGCCTCAAGGTTAAACTTTAAGGCTCGAGCCATGGCGTCATACAAGGTGATGGATTTTGAAACAGGCTCCTGATAGTGGGTGAGTTCCTTCAGATCCTCTTGAACACGTTGTGCGAGATCTTCCTGTTTGAGCGGAACAGGAATGACGGTACATCCTGTGACGAGAAAGACGAGTCCCATCGCTACAAATTTCACCAACATGTTTTCAATTTTGTATGCCATATGTAATTGCGTTAACAAATCTATGCGACAGGCCTGTCTTTCCGGCAGGCACTGGTTTTCTTGTTCACAATAGAAACCATTGATTAAGAATGGCAGCATTCCAGTTCTGTCTTTCGGTTTTCCTGTTCTTCTTATTGAATCTTCTAACTTTTTTTTCATACAACTCCATGCCAAGGGCTGAACAAGTTGCACTAACCTCCTTCAATTTCTTAAAAATTCCCCTAATTGGCCACGCCTATTTTTCACTTATTTTTTCATAGGACCTCTTAAGTTTTTTTCTGAAGCTCTGCCTCCCCCTTGAATTCTGAACATTGTTCTTCCCAGTCTTTCTCAACAAGAAACCCGCAAAATTTTTCCGACCCCTTGCCATCACCCCTAACATTTCACAAATCTTCTCAATCTCAAGCAATGGCTATGATCAACGAACATCTTTTTCATAAAATCATCCAGAAAGAAATGACAATGGCCGAAAAGGAAAGTGGAGAACTTTATGCTCTGGGAATATGTCTACATAGGAAGCGAAATGCTTAAAAGTTCCATGGTAGGCCTCTGCCATACGTGGCCAACCAAGGAATCGATAGGCAAACCCGGCATGAGTACCGCAGAACCTATGCGAGACCTCAGGAGAAACAAACAGGCGAATCGTGGCCTACGCAAAAAGGAAGACAAAGGTCAGCCATCCACTGCAGTTGAAGAGGCGAAGGGCTTGGGGATTCTTCTGGCTCTTGAACCCAGGATCATGTTTGACGGAGCGGCCCTCCTCACGGGGGCGGAAGTCGCCCAAGACCAGGTCACGCAAGATCAAGATACCCAAGATCAAGACCTTCAAGCCGTTGACGCTGAGGGAGTAACATTCTCCAACCCATTAACCGACAGCATAGATCTCTACTCCGCCTTGTCGACAGTCACAGCTTCCTCGGAACGACGAGAAATTGTTTTCATCGATACCCGCGTCGAAGACTATCAAACCTTGCTACTCGGAATTGATCCGAGTGCGGAAGCGGTATTACTGGATCCCACACGCGACGGGATCGAGCAAATGGCGGAAATCTTAAACGGTCGGACGGATATTGACGCCATTCATCTGATCGCCGAAGGCAACGAAGCCGAACTGCATTTGGGCACGACCTTCCTCACGCAAGAAGCGATAAGCGGCCGCTACGCCAACCTGTTCGCACAAATAGGACACAGTCTTTCGGCCGAAGCCGATCTGCTGATCTACGGCTGTAACTTTGGGCAGGGACAAGCCGGCCTCTCCGCGATGCAAACCTTAGCGGACCTGACGGGAGCCGATATCGCAGCCAGTACAGATCGAACAGGCCATAGCACCGAATATGCTGACTGGGATCTTGAAGTTTCCACGGGCACGATTGATACGTCTATCGTCATTGGCGAAGCCACCCAAGAAGCGTGGGAAGGGGTCTTAGCGACCTACACCGTGACGACGACCACTGATGGAGGCGCCGGGTCCCTGCGCCAAGCCATCATTGATGCCAATGCGAATGCGGGGACCGATACCATCACGTTTGTGGGAAGTGGTACCTATATGCTCACGATTGCCGGGACGGGCGAAAATGCTGCAGCCACGGGGGATCTGGATATCACCGATGACCTCATCGTTATCGGTAATGGCGTGGGGAACACTATCATCGACGGTGCGGGTATCGACCGGATTTTTGATGTGCTGTCTGGTGCCACGGTTAACATCTCGGAAATGACGATCCAAGGCGGAAATTATTCTGGAGGTGGAGGAATCAATGTTAATAGCGGGACCAATCTGACCCTTTCCAACGTCATCGTGAGTGGAAATACAACGGGTGATGATGGCGGAGGAATATATAACGCCGGAACATTGACACTCCTAGACACCGCTATCACTGGAAACTCCGCCGTATGGGGCGGTGGCATCTATAACACCAATACGATGACCTTGGAACGGGTGACCATCGACGCCAACATTTCAACCAATAATGGTGGTGGCATTTATAATTTCGGTGCAAATAGCACATCACTGATTAACGTGACGATCAGTGGCAACACATCGGGGGTAAATGGAGGAGGAATTTTTACTAACCGGCCCATCAACATCACGAACTCCACGATCGCTTCGAATTTGGGCGGTAGCGGCATTTACACAGTCGGGGCGGGCGATGCCATCCTGAAGAATACCATCCTCGACAATAATGTTGGCGGCAATAATGGCAACAATCTTCTCACCTCGCTTGGAAACAACATCGACAGCG
>JAOUNC010000489.1 GCA_029881175.1 Nitrospirota bacterium
ATTGAGTGGGACATTAAGACTTTTCAAGAATTAGCATCGTGGCAACTGTTTGATTTGCTGCAGTTGAGGGTGGACGTCTTTGTTGTGGAGCAGGAATGTGCGTATCGGGAATTGGATGAGTATGATTGCCATCCTGAAACCAGGCATCTTTCTGGGCGAAATGAGGCTGGAAACCTGCTTGCCTATGCGCGTCTCCTCCCGCCTGGACTCCGCTACCCTGAAGTGAATCTTGGGCGGTTTGTGGTACGAGCCGATTCGCGCAAAAAGGGGCTTGGGCATCAACTGTTACAGACAGCATTGCAAGAAATATCCCGTTGTTGGCCTCAGGCTCCTATTCGAATTTCTGCGCAAGATTATCTGCAAAAATTTTATGAGACTTATGGGTTTGTCAGGGTATCAGAGGTGTATTTGGAAGATGGGATTCCTCATGTTGAAATGGTGAAGGAATTCTGATGAAAATTCTGGCTGTTTGTCATCTCCGCCAGTAGGTAGCGGGGATCCATCCGAAACAAAAGGGCACAGATAGATGCCCGAATACAAATGTCGGGCATGACGGAGGGGGGATTAATTCCCGATAAAAAACCTTGGGAATGACTGCCGATGGGTTGTTTTGGTTGTTATTTAAACTGATGTCTCAGGCTTTCTCATGAAAAATTCTCCATTGGGCGATTTGTCACTTGAAACGTTTCTGGCTGAGTATTGGCAGAAGAAGCCGTTGTTAATTCGACAGGCGTTGCCGGGGATCAAACCTCCGATTGCTGCTGATGAATTGGCGGGGCTAGCCTGTGAAGAAGAGGTTGAGTCGAGGCTGATCATTCAAGATCCTGCGACCGATCACTGGGAGCTGACCCATGGGCCGTTTGTCGATGCGACGTTTTCCGAATTGCCTGACACGCATTGGACCTTGTTGGTCCAGGCGGTGGATCATTGGGTGCCGGCTGCCGCTGAGTTTCTTACGCAGTTTTATTTTATTCCCAGTTGGCGTGTGGATGATTTGATGATCAGTTATTCCGGCGACAAGGGTGGCGTCGGGCCACATTATGATAACTATGATGTGTTTTTGGTGCAGGTGAGTGGTCGTCGCCAATGGGAAGTGGGGGGGCTCTATGATGAAACGTCGCCGCGTCGTCCTGATGTCCCGGTGAAGATATTGTCTGAATGGGAACCGGAGCATTGTTGGATTCTTGAGCCGGGTGATCTGCTGTATATTCCTCCGCAGGTCGGACATAACGGAATTGCCATAGGGGAAGATTGCATGACGTGTTCGGTGGGATTTCGGGCGCCATCACATCGAGATATTTTACTCGATTTTTCCGAGTCCGTGGGAGAAGAGCTGAGCGAAGAGGTACGCTATGCGGATCCGGATCTTCTGCCCCAACCTAATCCTGGGCAGATCACTGCTGAGGCCGTAAAAAAAGTTCAGAAGATCTTAACGCAGTATGTTGAGGATTATGACAAGCTGGCCCAATGGTTTGGCTGCTATATGACTGCTCCCAAATATCAAGAGGAGGAGCCGGCTCAGGAGGAATATCACCTGGAAGATGTCCGCCGCCATCTTGCCTCAGGAGGGAGACTTTTCAGAAATGAAGGATCGCGTTTTGCGTTCCAGGAGCATGGCGAGAACCTGTGGCTCTTTGTGGACGGGCGGCAGTATATCTGCACGGCACTGATGACGGATCTGGTCAAAACCTTGTGCGCCGAACGTATGATTGGTTCGAATCTGTGCGTTCCCTCAGAAGGCCATGATTCGTTACTCCTCGATTTGCTCACCCATGGCAGTCTCTATCTTTCGGACTGATCTTATTAGAGTGGGACTTTTCGAGGTTGCGAAAGGTCTTGATAGGAGAGAATGCGTCGATGTCCTTCTGCGTCGAGCTGAATGATCATCTCTATGGGCGTTCCCTTGGCGATGTGTTCCAATTCTGCATATTGCGCCGAATCCTTCGGATAGACTAATAAGGTCGTATCCTCCGGCACCAATTTCCATCCGTCGTTGAAATCTGGACGATCATCCGATCGTTGTTCCCAGTTTAACCAGAGATTGTGTTCTGCTTGGTCAATGTATCGAATGGTGCCTCGAATGCCGGTCGGCTCATGAAAATCGAGGATATCTGTGAGAAAGGTATCCAGCGGGTGGGGTTCGGGCTCGAGGGCCATAGCAGGCAGGGCGAAAGTTATGAGTCCCAGAACAACAGCCATTCTGTACCATGATGAAAAAGAGAATGTGAGCTTTCTCATGGTGTGCTCTCCTTACCCTC
>JAOUNC010000488.1 GCA_029881175.1 Nitrospirota bacterium
GAAGCCATTGTTCGCGAAGAACAGGCCCCAGGGCTTCACGGGAAATGACAGAGAGTGAAGGCCACTTGGCTAAATCATTGGCGAACATTTCCGAAAAACTTTTACCCAGCCAGTGAAGCCTAGGATTGGGACTGAAATTGTCTAAGGGAAGAATCGCGAAGGTATAGGGAGGGTTAAATAGATGCGTCTGAACCGATGAAACCTCAGGAGAGTCAATCGTATTTGTGAGAAATGGAACCGACGGGGGAACAGTCTCTTGGCAAGCATTCAACCCAAAAAAAAGAAATCCAAGCCAACAGAGCCAAATTTCCCGTTTATCCAACAGTTGAAGTCGACGGAATTTTATTCCGCAAACGCTGCATCGTGGCTTGGTTTCGCAGGACATGCCGGATAATGGCCTCACGATCATCTGGAGAAATTTGAGCAAATTCGACGGCAATCTCAAAACCTTCACTTTCACCCTTCCGCGCCGAATCAATGCGGGTAATTTTCCCCACCGCCTGAATTGGAACAAATGGCCGCAAGATAAGCCGCAACACCAGATGCGAATTCACAGGAAACTCTTTTTCGGAAAAGAATCGCACTCCAGATCCACTAAGGTTGACTTTTGTGAGTTCAGGAATGGTTTTGTTGAGATTTTTGTCTTTCCCCAATGTTCGAAGAATCGACGTAAGCATCCAATCAATGCGTGTCATCATTTGCAACAACAACGGATCGTGAATCGTCTGGTCGTTATCGTCAACCATCGCTTTCACCAGATCGGGAGACACGGCCAATTCTTCCCATTGCCACTGGCTGAACGCGGCGGCATCAAGTTCCACAGGTTCATAAGAAAATGCAACAGGCACTTCAATCCAGAGACAAACCGGAACATCAACCCGACAATCATGACGTCGATCTTCAGATGCAATAAGACTATCCATTAGTTAGTCCCTTTTATGAATGAACCATGATCATAGCGGGAACATACCCCCGTCATGAGGACCAACAGCACACATGAGAGGATTGGTGAATTCCCGCATGGTTAAGGCTTTACGCCATTTTGGAGACTTCGTATTTCGACAAGAAGGTCACGAGCTTGCTCAGCGGCCCCGTGGATTTTTTCCAATTGAGGCTTGAGTTCAGCATCCTCACAACGCCGAAGAGCCAATTCTGAAAACACCACAATGGGCAAAAGCTTATTGGACAGCGAATGCAATAAAGTGGCAATGTGCGGAGGCTCGTTTGGTGTCAGCGTTGCTGGAGTCTGTGAGGAAATTGTGTAAGGAGAAGTCATAGGCTTTTCTAATGGGTAGCCGGATCATCACAGCCTGCTAATGGCATATGATAACTATTGATGTCTTTGTCATATGTTTAACTTCGCAATTGTTATACCTAATACCACTAGCCTAGAATTTCAATGTTTTTGCTCACAAATCTAAACATTTATGCAAATTATCCCAAAAAGGGACAGGCTTCTATCGCTGACAACATTGACTCTGTGCGTCAAATACTTGACAGCCCCTTGCATAACATGGGGTATGTCTATTCGGAAAAAATGAAAAACCAAATGATGGAAAATCTTGATAGCCACATAACCACTCAGAGCCGGGCAACAAGATTGAAGGGATTAAATACTGAGGCGATGTTGGATGTGAACGGTTTGCTGGTCGACCCACTGCCGCTTCAACGCCTCAAGTTGACGACGATGCCCCTGGGTTTCTCCAAGGTGTTGTTGAGTAAGGGCTTGGACTTCTCGAATGCGAGCCACCATCCATTGATCATATTTCATAAGTTGCTTGGCCACATCCGGGGAAAGGCCATCAGGGAACCCCGCGCGTACGCGTTGATCATATAACTGAATGACATCATTCCATTTCCCCTTCTTAGCGGCCTCAAAGGCTTTGCGGGTTAGTTGTTCCAATAATTTCTCTTTGTGAGTTATCACGGGGTTCATCGTCTTACATACCAACCGCTTGTGGTGTGGCCCCTTGAATGGCCAATTCCTGCCATGCTTCCCGAATGACCGTCATGCAGCGAATGGGGCCTTCCAAGTGCCCTGGTTCGTTTTTTAAATTGGCTTGAGTCAGTTCAAATTGAATGTATTCGTACAGACGTCGCAAGTCTTTCGCCACCACTCCACCATCCTCCATATTCAAAGAAGCTGATAGCTCGCCAACCACTCGAAGCGCCCGATCAAGGAAGCGGGCTTTGTCGTGAAAATTAAGCCTCACAATGCCTTCTTGAGCTAATTTCATGGAAGAAATCGCTCCATCATA
>JAOUNC010000490.1 GCA_029881175.1 Nitrospirota bacterium
CATTTTTATCCGTATGTATCAAGAAATCTTCCAGCCATTCCATCGCTTTAGGATGCAGAAACAAATCCGTCCACTCCATAAATTCATTCCCGCCTAAGCACCAAAACTGTAATGGGTCCGTTGGACGGGAATTGATATAGTTGAGCATAAACTCCCAGTCTTCCTGGGTCGTCTTTGGAGGGTCCAGTGTTTCCCGATAGGAATGATCCAATTCATAGCAAAATTCACATTTAACCGGGCAGGCTTTCCCAAGACTCAGCGGGATCTTTCCGGCATCCATTTCGCGCTTCAACACATCCCGGTAGTTCTGTTTCGCGAATAACTTGGGAGCCTCTAAGAAGGGAAGTTCAGGAGACATTTTCAACATGACATCTGGAACCTAATTGACAGGAAGGCCTACCATTTGAAAAACTTACACCAATGGAAACACTTACCATAAAAGAACCCATCTACTCATGACCTCCAGCAATCCTCCACCAACCACCGCGCTTGATGAAGCCCTGCAATTATTCAATCTCACCACACCATTTTCACGCGAAACACTCGCTCAACGTTATGAGGAAGCTCGTCGGACCTGGTATCCCTCGCGTTATGCGGGGCTCACCAACAACCCTGGAAAATACATGGAAATGTATAAAAAAGGAGAAGCAAAAACCAAAGAAATTCAAGCGGCTTACCAGCTACTCTCGACCTACTTGAATACCCCCAACAACAATTAGCTACCCTCCCCTTTCAGCTTTTCCCTACCTAGAAATTACCTTACTCAGAACGACACATGATTCATCACGGACCGGCTGAGCATTCGATTTAGGGAGCCGCATGGCTCACGACCCGAGACATACCCGATTCTCCAGACCCATCTTTTTCGGCTGGGCCATGCGCAACCGGCCAAGTGACAAGACCTTGAACCCCATCCGTTCGGGGTTCTTCTTTCCCCGCTTCCAGGGCATAAATTTGTGGAAGGTAATTCGTCCCAAATTTAGAAATATACAGAAAGACATGTTCACGGGCATTCACCCGAACAGCCCACGGCTCAAAGTCTTTTTGATAAAACTCTTCCGCCATTTTCATGGCATCTAAACAGGTCATGCCACCAGGTTCGTTCAGGGTATAATAATAATCCAAGGGCATGTCATATTCATCTTGTTTATGAATCGTAATACCGAATTTATCGGGATTCCTGACCATTGGGGTATGGCGATAGGCCACGAAATAAAATAATTCAACTGAATGAATGTATCGCTTGTTATCCAAGAGAAATTGACGAGTTTCTTCTGCTTCATCCCGCATTTCACCTGGGAATCCGTAGAACGCCATCACATGGTTCCAAATACCCGCTTTAGCGGCCTCTCGCAAATTGTTCTCAATCACCGATTTCTTTGCATGTTTATCCATGAGCTCAAGAACGCGCTCATTGGCTGATTCCATTCCATAATAGAGGGTACAACATCCGGCTTGAACAGCTTGTTTCCAGATTTCCGGATCCTGCAGCGTTTCCTCAAACCGAATCAGAGTCGTCCATTTAATCTTCACGTCTTCTTGAATCAACAGTTGCGACACTTTTTTCAACAGGGCCGGTGGATACGATTCATCCGAAAAAAGAAAATGTTTCGCATCATATTTATCTTGTAACGCCTTAATCTCCCGAACAACATCCTGGGCAGGCTTCCCACGATATTGATCGAAGTAGCCTTGCCCATGATCACAAAAAGTACAACGTCCCCAATAACACCCTCTGGTCGCGAGATAGGGCAAGATTCGTTCTGGCACAAAATACATATCAAGCGGCAACCCCTCAAAATCGGGCAGGGGCAATGCCGTTGTTTTCTCGGTATAAATTTCAGGATTAACCTTGATCTGCCCATCTTGGTACCACATGAGGTTAGGAACCTGTTCCCACGTACGTTCCCCAGCCAACGCTTCTAACAACCAAAGGAGAGCATGCTCCCCTTCATACAAAATGGCTGTATCAAAGACATCTGTAAAAAACTTACCTTGCTTGGGAAGATCTTCCTGCAACCGAGTAATCACATTCCCGCCCACTGTCACGTGAATACCGGGAAATTCCGTTTTAATCATTTTGCAAAAGGTCATCCCCGCCAGCAATTGCATCTGAGTCCCAATTGAAATACCAATGACTTCAGGTTGCTCCTTATGAATAGCCGGAAGGACGAGCTGGCGGCAGACATCCCGGTAGATATTGACAGCTTCATCTTCCAAGCTCGCTAACACTTCAGTCGATACGCCGGATCG
>JAOUNC010000097.1 GCA_029881175.1 Nitrospirota bacterium
CCACCCTTCCCGGCCAACAGAAATTTACGCCCGATGGAAGGCATTGCGTCATACACATCGACGCAGGCCCCGCTGGCGAGCGCGACCTCCGCCGCCATCAATCCCGCCGGTCCCCCGCCAATTACTGCAATCTTCATATTTTCGGTTCTGCCAAATAGACTTAACCAACGTGATCGCAAGAATCACAGATGAGTGAACAGAAATATCTCCACGCCTGGCAAAGGCGTTGTGGAGGCATCCCCTTATTTTTATTTCTTGAGAAGGACGTTTGTCTTTTTCTGGGCGATTTGGACAGCTTGGAAGGCTCGGTCTTTTGGGCCAAGTGGGGCATCTTGTTCAACAGCTTGGAGAAATTCTTTGGGCCCATGAACCGGGGCATAGGTCAGTGTGACGACCACATCCATGGAAGGCGCATCTTTGGGTGTGGGGAAGGTAAAGAGTTCTTTCCGGGTTTCTTCGGGTTTGAGAAGGGTGTCCTGTAAGACCGTCTTGGCCTCGAAATCGAAGATCGTTTCCTTGCCATCCCCTCCGCCAAATACTCGTTGATAAAATCGTTGTTCGGTATAGACGGTTTTCAAGTTTTTCCCCATAATGGCCAGATCCACCACAATGCGAGACCATCCTGGATGGGGCAACGGCAGGTTGTGGGGCACGAGGCTTTTGATCGAGACCTCTACCTGAGACGTGGCCCCTTTAACCGTTGTGGAAAAATCAAGCTCGACCGCTTCGGCCCGTACCTTCCCAAATCTCCCAGGGAAACTATGATTCGCCACTTTCCTAATTTTTTCGCCATTGGCTGACTCACCCACCGCTTCCGGCATATGGCAAGATTGGCAGGGCTTGCCACTGGTTTCCGCTTGAGATGTCTTCCAAGCCCCTAACCAATCGGGAAGATTGTTTGCGGTTTGTGCCGTCTGAGGCAAAGAATCATGACACGTGACGCAGAGTTGAGAACTTCCAAACAACTCAAGCTTTTGAGATTGATGCGCTAAATTTTCGGCAGCCTTGTCATAGTTCCCAAAAATGGTTTTACCTAATTGAAACGTCGGGACGGGTGGATGGGCCTTGGCATCTACCTCATGAATCAAATGGCACTGCGAACACCCCACGCCATCCATGTGCGGATCTTTGGATTGCACTTCTTTGATGAACTGCGGCAAAAGCTCACCATATTCCGCAATATGGGGAGCATGACACCGAAAGCACATAGCCTGATCCTTTTTGTCAGCTTGGGCCAAATATCGCTCCAGCGTGATACGAAATGGCGCCGTCACGATTGATCTGGATTGAGCCGACGCTTCCCATTCTTCAAAGACGCGGAGGTGGCAGCGCTTACATTTTTCCGAACTAGGGAACGCCTTTTCCAGAGGTTTTTCGGCTGCCCGCACAGATGGAATCATTCCTCCCAACATGACAGCCGCGACAACACAGCTAACTATGGCTAGGAGGGGAAGAGAAAACCGCATATGTGACGTTATTTCTCTATACATGTTCCAGTTCCTTTAAAGAACGTTCTCGCTTTCTTGAGAACCCTTATGTTCCCAAGACGTTATAAATTCATCGTCCGGAACGTGAGTAACCGTGGCGCCGAATAGTCGTGAATGATGGCTTCCGCTTTTTCACGATCTTTATCAGTTGGTAACGTTGCCAGATAGGCGGCTTTCAATTCAGGTGTGGGTTCAGGAATCAAGGCATAGCTGACCGCCGCTTCCAGCACCAACCCACTTGTGCCTTCTGGGATTTTCAACGAAAAGGGGATATGACGAGTTGTGCCTCCATTAATAAATGGCCGGGGAATAGGGCCGCGAATCAACTCTTCAAACGTTTTGCCAAATCGTTCTTCATAGTGATCCACAATTTCGCCGCCTTGGGTCTTGACCACCACCGTGACAAAAAATTGTTTCAGGACCGGATCTCCACCAGGGAAGGTATGTGGGAGCGCTCCATTTTTCACCAACACTTCACCTTCGACGACTCCTTGACCCGATTTCGCTTCGATATCGACACGTGAAAACCATTCGGCTTGTAGATTCCGATTGCTGAGCATAATCCCCGGAATCACAATGCCTTGAAACCAATGTCGCCCGATTGGCCGGGTTAAAGCCCCGCGTTGTGAGGTGGAACTGCCGGTCGACTGCTCCATGTGACAATCCTGACAAATGGTTCCCTTGAGAATTTGACCAGGAATGTCCTCCCGCATCACATCTTTGACTTTTCCAAAATGACAAGAGGCACAGTAATGGGCACCACGAAACACATCTGACTGCTTGGAGGGATGAACAAGGTTCTCTTCCGGTTCGGCATAGGGACCAAAGATCGTGGCACCCGCAGAAATTTTGAAGGTCGGATGGCCATTGGGATTTTCTTGCGTGCCGGAAATCAAATGACAGGCACTACAACTGATGCCTTCAACTTTGACGTGTTTCCCGCCCTTCATCACTTGATCAATAATTCGATCCGTATGTTGAGGGAACACGGTGACGGACGGGGCATGACAGGAAAGGCAACGATTACGTTCGTCGGCTTCCGGTTTGGTTTGAAGCCACAGGCCAAGAACCGTTTGAAACACCGGAGAGGTCAGTGCGGTGCCATGTAACAGAGCACCATCCACACGACCAAAGGTTTTAAGATCCATGGTCTGCTCACGCATGCCCTTCCATTCTTCATAATGGCGGTCATGACATTGCTTGCATTGTTCGGATGGGATAAACGTCTTTTCTATTTCTTCAATCCAGGATTGGTCTGTTTCAGCAACCACTGGCTGTTCCTGGGCTGCAACGATTCCGACAAGGCAAAGGACGACCAAGAAACTCCGAGAAATAGCTAATGGAATGCTCCACCGCCATATATTCCTATCATTCAATTCGTTCATCATCATTTGAAAACTAATCTTGCAAGATGCGCACAAAATGGAAATTTAATCCGCCAGTCACCCCCACACCTGTCATCGGTTCATACGTCGCAACCGTAAAATTTGGCGTTTCCAGGGTCTTTTCCAGCGCATTCCCCAAATCCAACAAGTTTCGAATTTCATATATATCGACCTCTTTGATGACCGCTTTGACTTTAATTCCAGATAATTCTGCAGGCGATCCCCCAATTACCGCGAAAACCACGACGCCCTCAGCTTTCGTCAGCCCCAGAATTTCTTGGATTTCTTGATCAACCTCTCCAACATCGACTCCAAACTTCTCGGCAAGCATGAGGGCCTTCTCTTTGGTCATTTGCCCGTTCGCTGACTGTGCCAATATGAATGTGGGACTCATGCCCAACCCCATACCGAGGAGACACAGAATGACGAAAATTTTCATTCCTATTGTCGAAAGCCTTTGTTCCATGAATCGGCTACCCAATGAAAGGATACATGCTCCTTATCCTTTGGAATTTTTTTCAGAACCACCAGAGGCCGGTCTCACAGGATCAATTTGTAATTGCATCCAAGACGCGACCGCTTTTTGTCCATTGCGTTCTTTGTTTTCTCCATTCCACACCGCAAAAGCAATCGCTTGCAGTCGACCAGGAATCAGCATGGCCTCATTCTCAAGATCATCTCCATCAACGGTAAGCGGTCGTTTCATCACCACACGCCAAAGCCCCCGTTTCCACTCTGCTTGGCCCTTGATTCGCCCCTGCCGTTCCTTGCTCGTTAACGTGCTGAACCCTCCACCAATAAGGTCCTCGACCGAAGAAGGGCGGCGAGGAATGACTTCAAACCGACGTGGCCCCTTTCGATCCCGCTTGGATTCACTCGCTCTGGCGGCCCGTCGATCCACATCGCTTTGCCAATCCGCCTTCCAATGCCAAATGTTCACATAATGGTCTAACTGCCCCATGCAAAAGAACGCCGGAGCATCGCCTACTGGGAGGGCCACGGCCGCCCCATCTCTAAAAACGCCAGGCGTTAATGATTCATTGACCGTGGCATCTTGCCATTCCATTAAAAATGCGACCTCTTTCCCATTATGAATTGACCGGATGGATAATGCGCGGACGCTAGGCTCTGGCCAAACTGGCCGCGTAATGATTTGTCCGCTTAACGGGAGGGGAAGGGGAGCGACGGTTTCCCAAGCCGGATCAGTGGGATGATCGGGCACATCGCCTTCTTGAAAATGCGCACGAACCACCATGCCTTGGGAACTGACTAAAGGGACTTCAAGCCAGGTTAAACCCACAAAGAGAGAAAATCCCATGAGAGCCCAGCACCAGGTCGTCTTTTTCATTGTTGCGTTTGTCATTTTTTTATTCGATTTCGCACATGAAACGAAATCGGCTCACATAAATCTATCATAATCGATCATAGGTCAGATGATCCAATATACCATGCCGTTGAATGAGAGCACCGAATTCATCCTGAGCAGCTATGAGATTATTCCACCTCAAGTATGGAATCATTTCTACTATCCACAATCAAAACTGGAGCCCGATAACCTTGCAGCCCGGCAAACCAGTGCAGAGAGGTAAGATAGATCTTATCGCCATACCCACATGCACGTTTTCTCTTTAAAAGGAGGTATGAAACCGGTGGGGAAAGATGAGAAGTTCTTTATTCATGAATCAAATACACTATCCAACTTTTGCTCGTCGAATTTTATTTTCGTTGCGTTCACAAATGTATAGATTTCCTTGGGCGTCCAAGGTGAGTCCAGCAGGAGTGTTCACAATCGCCTCAGTGGCAATGAGACCATCCCCATGCTTCAGCATACCTGCGTCTTCTTTGGCCACAAACCGAGCAGCCCCGCAGCCACCCATATTTTTATCGTCATAGCCACTATCTCCATTACCAGCTACGGTGGTAATGATCCCCGTTTTCGCGTCCACCTTCCGTACCCGATGATTCATGGAGTCGGATATATAGACATTCCCTTCCTGGTCGACAACCGCACTTTCCGGAACATTCAGCATGGATTTTACGGCTAATTTCCCATCCCCATCAAACCCAAACCGACACACGCCGGCAATGGTAGACACCACACCAGTCTTCATATCAATCTTCCGAATACGATTGGTACCCTTATCTGTGAGGTAGAGATCGCCGTAGCGATCAACATCAATCCCCACCACATCATAGAACTTACAGTCCATGGCATGCTTTCCATCATCCAAATAGAGATCCAAATCCAATCCATCAGAACATTTCGGGCGCAATAATCCTTCGTCGTTGCTAAAATCAATTCCAATCGCATCACCAGACAACACGATAAGATTTTGCGCGGTCAGCGGACTGATTCGTTCATCATCCTCATCAGTCCAGAATCCACCAATCGTGGTGACTAAGCCTGTCTCAGGATCATATTGGCGAATGCGATGAGCTTGTGTATCTGCAATGAACAAACGGTCTTTCTGGTCAAAGACAATGGCCGCTGGATAGGTGAGATTCACCTCTAAGGCAGGTCCATCACCATTAAAGCCCCATTGTCCGGTGCCCACCACCGTCGTAATAATTCCGGTTTCCGCATCGATTTTTCGAATCCGATTACTCCCGGAATCACAGATATAGAGATTATTCTTGGAATCACAGGCTACATCCAAGGGAAGATATAACCCCGCTTCACCACAAGGCCCATAATCCCCGCTGTAACAGGTTTCGCCATTTCCGGCAAAATTATGGAGGAGACCCGTTTCCATATCCACACGCCGCACTCGATCAGAACCGCATTCGGCAATATAGGCAAATCGCCCCTCTCGATCGATGGTGAGTTGATTGGGAAGTGGAATGCCAGATTTGATTGCTCGCTTGCCATCTCCAGTACTTCGAGCCTTGCCATTCCCGGCAAACGTTTCAATAATCCCAACCTCCAAGACGGTATCTGTTCCCATATAAATAAAACCTCTTCTCGTTTAGCTAAAAAAAACCCACAGCCTTGACGCTCTATTTCCCCTGTCCCCCTAACAATCTACACCTTGGCTGTATTGCCAACGGGCTCTGAATGCGCCGCATGTGCCTCTTCAGGTTGGGACGGCAAAGGGGGTGAGCTAGATTCCGTCTGCATGGTCTGAGGGATTTGTGGGGGAACGCCCGTTCCTGGTGATGTTCCCTCTTGAGACTGAGCGGCCGGGTCAACATCATAGGCTTCAGCCTCTTGAACGGATTTCTTAAATCCTTTAATGGCCTTTCCAACACCTTCCCCTAATTGAGGCAACTTCCCTGCCCCAAAAATAATGAGCACAATCACCAAGATAAGAATCAATTCTGTAAAACCTAAGCTTCCAAACATAGTCCATCTCCTTGCTAGGATATTACTTTTTTGCGGTTTCGCGAGAACGTTTACTAAATCGGTCTTTTAAACGTTTGCGTGTCTCTTCCGCTTGGTCAAACATCTTACATTTTTCATACGTATTGATCAGATTGTAATAGGCTAACGGTTCATCAGGATTGCTGTCGACTGCATCTTCCATCACTTTAACCGCCATATCTGGCTTCTTAAGATTTAGCGCAATCTCCATGAGTTTGAAACTCGACTCTAAATGGTTAGGATCAAACTCCAAGACTTTCATATACGCCTGCATGGCCATATCCAAGGTGTTGAAATCTGAAATCTGAGGATCATCTAATTTTTCATACACCCCGGCCAAGTTATACCAGGCAATCGGATCTTCAGACGAAATCTCAATAAGACGCTCAAAATATTCCCTCGCTTGTAAATACTCGGCTCTATCGTTATGCAACCGCCCCACGTTAAACAACGCCAGGACATCATAGGCATTTAATTCTAACGCCCGCTTGAATTGCGCAATGGCGTCATCCAGCATACCTTTGGTTCCATAAATTGTTCCAAGGTTCGAGTAATACATTGCAAGGGACCGATCCATTTCCACACGCAGGCCTTCGGCCATCTCAATTGATTTTTTGACTTCGGACAGGGCTTCATCCATACGCCCCTTATTGAAGTACAATTCACCTAAACGGCACCGGGCTTGAAAATCATCAGGTTCTTCCCCCAAAAGTTTTTCAAGTTCGGCAATTTCTTCATCAACGGTTAACGGCCGATCTTCAGTAAGCACGTCACCGGTTTGCGCTTCCATTGTTTGACTTCCAGCAGATTGTTCTTCCATTGCGTTATCCTAACCTACGGTGTTTGTTGCCCGTATACGGGTTGAATCGGTTGATAGAGAAGTCCGTCATGAGCTTTCTTTCGAAGACGCCCCAAGCTTCCTCGCTTATCGATATTTAACAACATTAACCCAAGCACTACCATCAAGGTCAAATGTGACAATTGAAGAGCATACCCAGCCATGAACATCAGTCCAAGCCCATAACCCGCCAAGCGCCCAATAATGACCAGTTTAATGACGGTATAGGCCCAACAAGTGAACCCGGCCACATAGAAGGCAAAGGGGAGATAAAAGGTATATCCCATCCCCATTTGGAAAATCCATCCAATGCCTTCACCGGCCTTTCTCACCTCCAGGGCTGTTTCAGGACTCCAAAGGGAAAGGAAATAGTCCATAAACAACAGGAGGAGGAAGAGCCCCCCTCCACTTATTAAGAGCGTAAGCCCCCACCGTCGCTGTGATTTATTTTTCGTCACAAATGAGGTACTGCCATACGCCCAAAACACTAAAATGCTGGACAGCACCATTAGGGCCTCTCCTAAGCGATTCACTTCATGAACCAAAGGAGGGGCATCCAGAATATTCAGCAATCCATAGGAAGTGGACATCGTTTGATAATAAAGCCACCCCGTTATTCCCAGGAAAAAGGTGCCCACCATAAGCCGTTGGCTCCACAAGCGATGGGTCCCCCAATATTCCATTAACAGAAAGACCAATATGCCAAACGCCAAAATATTGTAGACAATTGACCCCAGCATAGCCGGCGGGGAAAAAAGATATCCCATCGTACATGCGACTAAAAGGGCAACCAAAGGAATCACCACCTTGTCCCACTGGCCAACCCACAGCTTGGTCCGCAACTTTTGTACGATCAAAATGCCCAAAATCAGAAAAACGAGAATCGCAGTCATATTTAGGAGAACAAAGCCTAATGACGACAAAGTCCGAAAACCAATTCGTACCGCTTCATATTTTTCCGCCAGTTTCCCGAGATGCATCCCCAACCGAGAAACCAATCGATACAACACCAACTCAAAAAAGGCCGCAAAGAGCAGGCTCTTCAGCCCCCACTCAAACAACAGCCCAGAATTCTCTAATTTTTCTGAAATTTTTTCTGTAACAGTATTCATGTGGACCAACTTAAACGATCAATCAAGCAATGCTCTTGAGCCTCATGACAGGTCAACGCGGCAAACCCTAGACTCCTGAGAGTTCAGCTGCTTGCTCCTTATTGTGACGAGCAATATACAACAATCCATCTGCCATTGAATAATTAAATGGCAGTTCACAGACGACCTCGCTAATCTTCTCATAGACATATTGGTAAACTTTTTCAGCCTGATCAGGAGTCATACCTGATTTCACCTCATAAAAGAACCCCAGGCTTAAATCTTCTGATGCGGGACGCATTATTCGCTGAATGCCATACCCTCCTGGATCATTCATAATCGGCGCCTCTTTTTCCAAATCAAAGAGGCACGGCTGGCAGGAAAACCCATAGGAAGAATTCAGCTTGTGGTTATTCACAATAAAATTCATGGTTTCCAGAGCTTCTTCCTCTGTTTCAGTTGGGAACCCGACAATCACATAACAAT
>JAOUNC010000491.1 GCA_029881175.1 Nitrospirota bacterium
GGTCTTGGCCGATGCTGCCGCCATTATCTGTGTCGGGCACGATGAGTATGTACAAACTCAAAAAGCCTTTCCCAATAAAAAAGTGGTGTATTTTCCCAACGGCGTCAATCCGGATGAATTTTTGTCGGGAAACGGCGATCGGATTCGGCAAGCCTATAAGCTGGAGGACAAAAAGATCTTATTGTGTGTGGGAAGACTTGATCCGCAGAAAAATCAACTAACTCTCATTAAAGCTCTTAGCCATATCAAGAAGTTTTGTCCCGATGCGTATTTGGTTCTTGTGGGAGCCGTGACGGTTCAAAGCTATTGGGAAATGTTGAAAGCCGAAATCAAAACACGAAATCTTGAATCTTTCGTGAATATTGTTGCAGGTCTTCCACCGTCCTCATTAGATCTCAAGGATTGGTATGAGGCATGTAATGTATTTGTGCTTCCCTCCATACACGAACCATTTGGAATCGTCGTTCTGGAAGCATGGGCCTGTTCCAAGCCGGTCGTCGTCTCTAAGGCTGGGAATCTCCCAGAATTAGTGAAGAATGGGGTTAATGGAGTCCATCTTAGGAGTGATTCTCCTGAAGAAATGGCTTTGACTCTTGGGAAACTTTTGTTGGATGAAGGCGACGCCGCTAAATTGGGTGCCGCAGGACGGCAGACCCTTGCAGAGCAGTATACCTGGGATCACATTATTCAAAAATTGGTGGGTCTTTACGGGGAGGTTTTACGGCCAGGGGTAAAGTAAAGTGGTGGTGTGTTAATGGCTTCTGGCCATAAATATAGTATTTTAACTTTCAACTAAGACCATTCAGAGCCCCCTCGCCCTTTTAGGGAGAGGGTTGGGGTGAGGGTGGGATCTCATTGGATAGTTAAATGAGTAGAAGTGGATTATGCGTATTCTTCATGTGAATGAAACCCTGGGTTTTGCTGGAGGAGCCGAACAATATTTGTTTGATGTGGCGGAGGCGCTCTTTCAGGCGGGGCATGAAAATGGTCTTATATTTCAGAAGAGGGATAATCGGGATCCCGTGAGATTTGTTACTCCCTTCATAGATACCTTCGACACAAACTCAGAAACAAGACAGGGCACAGGCCACTTTATCAAAAGATTTAATCCCGATGTGATGTATATTCACCGTTGGGAATCTCTCGGCATTCTTGATCTTCCTCCTTCCGGGCTTCCCTTGGTTCGATTTTTTCATGACCAGGATATTCTTTGTCTTCGGTCAAGCAAGATTTTTTACTGGACTGGCCAAATTTGCTATCGGCCGATTGGGCTGCGATGTATAGGTTGCCTGCCTGTTTCCAAGAAAGCTTGGAGGGAAGGTGTTCTTACGTGGCCAACAGCTGTCTCTCGGCAAAAGGCAAATCTCTTTTCCCAGACTTCCACAGTACAGGTTGTGGTGGGGTCGCAGTTCATGAAAGAACAATTTGTCAAAAATAGAATCTCCGAACAGCAAATCACTGTTTTGCCGTTATTCACGAATTTTCCTCCGAGATATTACCCTTCTCCAAATAGTAACACCATTTTATGCGTGGGAAGGATTGACCGGGGAAAGGGTCTGGATCTTTTGTTGCAAAGTTTAAGATTTGTAGAAACAACATTCCGTCTTGTTGTAGCTGGGGATGGGAAGGATCTTGTGTGCATGAAAAGGCTGGCCAAGCGGTTAAATTTGACGGAACACGTCCAATTCATAGGTGGGGTTAAGGACCGCGAAAAACTTTCTGATCTTTATCAGCAATCAAAATTAGTGGCTATTCCGTCTCGCTGGGCGGAACCTTTTGGGTTAGTCGGTATTGAGGCCATGGCCCATGGCCGTCCCGTCGTGGCCTTTAAAGCCGGTGGGTTGCGAGACCAAATTCTTGATGGTGAGACGGGGTATTTAGTTGATGAACAAGATGTGGAAGAGTTCGGGCGAAAATTAGATCACCTCTTATGCAACCCTGATCTTTGCGTCAAGATGGGGAAAGCCGGCGTTGAACACATCGAATGTTACTATAGTAAGGAAAAGCACCTTGCGGAATTATTGCACATCTTACAAGAAGCCATATGACTTCGTTTTCTGTATTTTGATTTTCTCAAGTTGATGAAGGTTGCCTCTTCCGTTTTGGTGGCAGGATTCCCTACTATGGATATTCCACCGCAATAGATCGAGAACTGGAATGATAAATAAGAGAAGAAGAGTTGGTGCGATGACAAACGTCTAGCGATTGGCGGGCACAATGCTTTCGAAAAACGAAAAGCCATACGTGC
>JAOUNC010000098.1 GCA_029881175.1 Nitrospirota bacterium
TTCCCATTTTAATGAAAAAAAATGGACTTATTGTGTGGATTCATGGTATCCCACTTGCGTTGGTGAACTGGAGGAAGCAACTTCCGGCCCACGCATGAAATAAGAACGGAGAAGATGGCTAGGGATGGCCTTTGAAGACCGAGTTAGATGTCTTCAAAGGCTTTTTTTTTAAACGAAGGGCAGCAACTTCGTAGCCTCATAATCGAAAAGGCCCATTCCAGAATGCTTCAACGGTCTGCGCCCCTCAACCTTTTGTCTGAAAGACGTTCGCAGCCATAGACAATGATTCCAGGGGGCTTGAACCTTTTACAGCCTTGATTCGACTCACTCGATAAGAAAGATTTTCTATCAATCACCAAGGAGGTTTTCATGAATTCACGAACACCATTAAAAGTGGGAATCGTGGGTGCCAGTTTCTTGACCACGACTGACGATAGATGAACCGAAAAAATATCTCAAAATAACCAAAGGAGGGCTTTAGATGAAAACAAATATGAAACCGAATGTGGGTACTATCACTATGCTAGGCCTGGTAGTGCCAAGTTTGGCTCTGAGCCTTCTGGCAAGTTTGCCGTGCGCGGCAGAGGCCGGTCCCGTCAAGAAGATGGGTTCCCCTTCCAGCCAACTCACTGCTGATGTGTCACAGATGGGCATCGAGACACCAGTCACCGTGGTGGCACGTGGCAAGTCCCTGCAGGCCCATGAGAAGAATGAACTCAGGGCCGCGCTGAAAAGAGGGGAAATCCTGGTTGTCGAAAATACCGACGCGACAAGCATGGCAGAGGTGACGGGGTATGCCCCCGAGGCCCAGGTATGGGTCGTCCGTAGCCATGCGAGGCTTCCGATTCAAGTCTTCGAGGTTGTCGTCCCGTCATCCCAGACCGTTAGCTCTAAGCCGCCGGTGATGCCAGAGGCGAAGGCATCTGAGTCTACTGGCAATACCGGGGGTAACCCTACAAAACCAGTTCCTCCTGGTGTGAATCCCCGAGAAATGTTTCCGGGACATGAGGCCGAAGATCAAGCCGCCGCCAAGCCGCAGGCCAAGAGGCCTCTCCCCCCTGGCATGTCTGGTGGTCCTAAGGAAAAACTTGCGAGGGCCTTGGGCCACAAAAATCGCCAACAGGATCAAGCCGACCTCGAAAAGCGGTTTCACCAGAATTCTTCCCTAAGGAAAAATCAAATTCAAACACGAGGTCTTTCAACCTCGGATACACCCTACGCGATAAAATACATAAGATTGTATGACCCTTACGTTCAAGGTACCCAGAACCCCCGGGTCGATTATGAATATGTCGTAGAGATGGCTGCCACGGACAAACCGAATAAAGCTAAGTGGCTGGTCATGAGATCACAAGGCCTTGGAGTGAGCCCGACAACATTGTCGGAGGGACTTGAATCAGACACCGGCTATGAAAGGAAATGGTTCCAGGACAGGGCCTATATTGTAAATGGATTTTTAACCCCAACCTGGCAATGGGCGACATCATATCCAACTGGCTGGAACATGGTACACAAAGAACCGTTGAATCAAAACAACGTCACGACCCTGTCGGTCTCAAGCTCGACCAGCTTCGGGCTCACGGGAACTTCCACTATGGATGGACCAGAAGTCGGATTCTCCATGGACCAGACCAAGTCAAATACGGCCTCATTCAACCTCAGTGATTGGAAGGTTGCCTACCTTGGAGCAGGCTATCAGAACATTTGGGATTTCCAGATGTCTGCTGCAGGCGGAGCGGCATATGATGTGAACAATCCCGCGGGCACCCTCAAGGTAGATCATTGCTATGTAAGAGAGCCACCCATCCTTTCCAAGGCTCCAATGACCCCATTTACCGCCACATCGTATCGAGGCCCATACAATAATGATTACGTCCGTTACGTCTTTGGCCAGTGGCATCATCTGGAAAGGGTCAAGAGGGACTACTGCAGCCATAATTGGTTAGGCCAGTGGTCATGCCAGGCCAGTCAGGAAGGAGCTTGGCGTTGGACCGCCAATTATGGAGTATTCTATATGGGAGAGGTGTACACCGCGACAGGCAAATGAAGGGAAGGGACGTCTTGATTATCCCCTGAAATCTGAATCAGTAAGTAGCCCCCGGCAAAACCGGGGGCTATCGTCGTAAGTCGCTAGCCCGGAATCCTGCACGGCACCTGTCGGCGGACACGGTCAACGAGAGGTTGGTCCGCACGGTGTTACCCGATTCCGCCGTATGTCTGAAGCAGCACCCGCCGTCGAGACAACATATCAGGGCGTCCAGAAATACTGACTCCCGATGTTACGCCACTTCCGGCCAATCGGCCATACCCCCACGCTCTACACCTACCGGGGACGATACTTCTCGGGCTTCGCCCTCCTTGGGGCACAGTGAAAGCATGTTACATGCGGCGCAGCCATATGACCCTGTGGCGAAGGGGTCGTAGACTCCCGTAGCCTGGACTGAAGGAGAATACCAATGACCTTTTTAGTCACTACTTACGGAAGCATCAGGGTCTGTCCACGGTGACTGATTGTGAAATCGAACAAGCCCTGGCTACACTCAATCGCCGCATCACAAGATCGTCGGATTTTCGGGAACACGATAAAGTCTTTTTGCCCTGAAGCCCTCGTTAACCATGGTAATTCAAATGTGAATCCGCGGCACCAGGATAACTGAAATATCTAATCGGAGAGTGACAATTATGAAGAAGCTGCTGATAGTTTGTCTTACATTCTGTTTTCTGACTGCCTTTACAATCAATAGAGATCTGGACAACCAACTGGCGCTGCTTATACAGGAAAATAAGTTACACCTCTCGCCGATTGCTGATTTGTACCCCTCCGAGGACAATCCCGAACTAGCTGCCTTGGGCGGTGCGCTATTTTTTAGTCCTGATTTAAGCATTGATGGCTCAGTCTCATGCGCAAGTTGTCACCATCCGGAGAAAGCTGGTGCAGATGGCATAGCACTCCCCATAGGTATTGGGGGTGGTGCCTCGACAAATATTGGGCAGGATAGATTAGCGACAGCGAGAGCCACCAATCCTGATCTTGCTTTGAATGGGCAAATTCCGAGAAATTCACCGACAGTGATGAATAGCTCATTTTATCAGCAGCGTATATTTTGGGATGGCCGTGTTCAATATGTCAGTAATCAATTAAACCCTGGCGAGCGTCATATTCAGGCAGGAATATATGGTGCCGGACAATACAACCCCAGCAATTATTCACATCATAATCTGTTGCAAACGCAAGCGCGTATGCCCCTGTCCTCGGCTTTTGAGATGAAGGGTGGCCTACAACCGAACAAGAACAATCATGAAATCGAGCAGGCAATCCTACATTTTTTGCAGAGTAGCCCTGAATGGTGCAAACAGTTCGCCCAAGCCTATGGCGGAGAAGATTGCCACCATAACATTACACTAGATCATCTGACACAGGCCCTGGCTGAATTTCAGGCGACTATGGTGCTTACAAATTCACCGTTTGACCGTTATGTGAAAGGTGATGAAAAGGCCTTAACCAGTGAGCACAAATTAGGCGCGATTAGTTTTCTGACAGGGATTGAGAATGGTGGTGCCGGTTGTGTCAACTGTCATTCGGGGCGGCATTTCACGAACGAACACTTTTACAATATCAATATCCCCGCAAGCGGGAGTGGCGCCAATGGTAACGGCTGGGATTTTGGTCGAAACAATGTGGATAAAAATGCCGCCAGATTTAGTTTTCGTGTTCCCAGTTTATTGAATGTGGCGTTAACGGCACCATATTTTCATAATGGGGTTGCCTTAACTCTCGAGGATGCCATTAAGTATCATGTGACTGATCCTGATCTTGTCAGGAAATCTGTAGGTATTCCTGTCAATGGCGTTGATTTTTCAGATATCAATCCCGTGATTCATGATGCGTTCAATGGAGATCCGGATGTGGTGAAGCTGTTACCCAGAAAACTCTCAAATAGGGAAATTGTTCATCTGGTGGCTTTTATGGAGAGTCTCACCGATCCTTGTTTGTTGGATCAAACGTGCTATGGGAAATTCATAAGACCCATCATCGAAACGCCTCGTCCTGAAGTCACTCTACGCGACATCCCCGCCCGGTTCATTCAGCGAGACATGCAGCAAGGGCCTGCAACACAACCCGATGTTCGGTGTAAAATGCCATTAACCAAGGGCGCCGACGATCCGCAGGCGAGATTCTATTTTACGCAGCATAATAGCGATCTGGGTATCAATCATGTCAGAGAGTTGGGCCTCATTAAAAAAGGTTGGCTGGTTGATGTGATGAACTACAGTGGCGTGGCCGTGATGGATGTGAATTATGACTGCCTGGACGACATCATCTTCGATGCCGGAAGCCATGGTTTTATTTTCTACCTGCAAGATTCCAGTGGGCGACTGAACAAGCAAACACTGAGTTATTCGGCATCGGTTGGCGATCTGAACCCCTTGATCATGGATCTGGACGGTGATTATAGGTTTGATTTATTCGTCGGAAATCTGGGAGAGGGGCATGCCTCGTTTGTCTTTGACTTTCTTCTGGGTGCGGACGATAGATTGAATATGCAGGCGTTACATGGACCGGTGATCAATGCATCAATAGCCGATATTAACGCTAACGGTTATATGGATGTTGCCTTCGCATTCTGGAGAAGTTTTAATTCAGTCAAGCAGCCGCATATCTGGTTTAACGATGCCAAGGGCAATCTGACGCCCGAGGACGGCTACTTGTCGTTAAGGCAGTCTGAGCGAAATGTCGACGGGGGGGATTATGTATTACGCATGTCACCAAGGTGGCTCGGTGCGCCAGATCTGACCCTGACTCCTAACTTCGTCGATATGGATAACGATGGCGATCCCGATTTATTGTTGGCCGCGGATTTTTTGCGTAGTCAGGTGCTAAAAAACGATATTGGTAAATTTGAGGATATTACGGATAAAAACGTCATTAATGATAGCAACGGTATGGGTGTCGCTATCGGTGATTTCCATAACAATGGCCGCCTGGACTGGTTCGTCACCAGTATTGTTGACCAGTCACTCAAATGGGTTGATGGTCACAAATTGTATGTCAATCAAGGTAAGGGAGTATTTTCTCAACAAGCAGTCCCGAACAAAGGCAATGAGTGGTCGTGGGGTGCTTGTGCAGCGGATTTTAATAATGATGGCTACCAAGACATTTTTTATATCAGTGGGTATGCAGAAAATAGGAAAACTGCCGTTTATGAATCAAAAGAACAGGAGTCAGCAAGCGAGATGTGGTTTAAGTTTTTAACTAAATTTTCGAATTCTTCGCCAACTTTGTTAATTAACGATACAAAAGGCAACTTTACCGATCAGTCTGCCCGGTATGGTTTTACTGCACCGCTCGATGGTCGAGGGATCGGGTGTTTTGATTATCAGCAGGACGGCGATATCGATATTGTCGTGAACCCGCTAGAAGGGATGCCGGTACTCTTTAAAAATCATCTTGATGGCATGAAAAACTGGTTGGCAATTCGTCTGATAGGTCTGCCGGGCAATACCGAGGCGCTTGGAACAAAAGTGACCCTCTATACGTCATTAGGCAAGCAATACAGGGAAGTTCGCTTTGAGAACAATTATATCTCACGGAACCCTGCTCAATTACACTTTGGTCTTGGAGATTTGGATAAGATCGAAAAGCTGGTCATTGAATTACCATTACCCAATAAAAAACATATTGTTATAGATGAGTTACCGATCAATCAACTGCATATTTTAAGGGTTGGAGATTTATTGAGAATGGATAGTACCTATGACCAAATGAAATGAACCCTTCCTTATTCTTGATGAAACTGGGGTAGCGGAGCCTCAACAGCAAGAGAAGAGGAACACCAGATGCAGGCTTCTACCATTTGCATTGACTTGGCGAAACGGGTCTTTCAAGTACATGAGGTGGATCAGCATGGGAACCAACCGGGGTCGCATCTTGCGATACAACATCTGACTCCGCCGCCACTGCTAGATAGATGTATGGGGAAGGGGACGCTTCCCTGCAACACCACTCTCTCCCCTGGGGCGTGGAACAAAAGAGCCTGGCCTTGTGGCAGGGCCAAGCGTGCAACCGCCACCTGGGAAAAGGCGAGCATTGCTTGGGCCCTTCGACAAGACTCCTGACAGGCTCCACAAGTTTGCTCGGCGCCCGACTCGTCCTGAGCAAGGCCAAATGAGTGGCCAGACAGCGCGAAGACACAAATCCTCCTTCTTCACATTATGACCGACCCCTGCCATCCGGCCCTAGGGACAGACGCCCTAATCCGGCTGGCCTTGTTTGAGTCCTTCGACGTCGCTCAGGATAGACTCCGCGAGTTGGTCCGCTCTTCCACCCTGCGTCCGTCCCCTCCAATCTGGCCGGACTGGGCGTCAAATCGACATAGGTAGGCGGTCACCCGCTTTCCCTGTCACACCACCGTACGTACGGGTCCGTATACGGCGGTTCGGCGGGTTATGCTATCGGCCACCAGTAAATTTCGGAATCCCGAGCGCTGCAAAGTAGGTCTTGGGCAGTGCGATCGTCAGGGCCGGACTCTGGGCCAGCCGCCACGGGCCATGCGCGCTCCGCGCCGTCCGGGCCGCGAGAGCGAGACCCACGCCCCGTTTCCGCAGCTCGGCGAACCGGACCCTCACGTGTTTCCACTGCGTCCACATGGCCGACCGAAGCCGACGTCTGACCCACTCCTCCAACCGTTGCAGCACTGAAGGCGTCTGACACTTCCCAAAATAGCCGAGCCACCCTCGAAGATAGTGGCTCAAATCTCTGGCCATTCGGGCAATGGTCACCGTGCGCGTCCGACGCGTCAAGGCCCTGATTTGTCGCTTGACCCGCTTGAGCGCTTTCGGCGCGATACGCCGTTTCGGCTCACGGGCTGCGGTAAAACTGAACCCAAGGAACGTTCGTGTCGCTCCCAGCCCCACCGCACTCTTCTGCTGGTTCACCTGAAGCTTCAGCCGACTCGTGAGAAACCGCGTCGGACTCGCCAGCACGCGGAGCCCGGCGCGATGACTGCGCACGTAGATATTACAATCATCTGCGTACCGCACAAACCGCAAACCACGTCGCTTCACTTCGCGATCCAGCTCATCAAGCACAATGTTCGACAACAAGGGCGATAACGGTCCCCCTTGCGGCGTCCCCGCCGCCGTCGGACTCACTAACCCCTGTGCGAGCACACCAGCCGTCAGAAACGCCCGAATCAACTTCAGCACACGCTTGTCGTTGATCCGTTTAGCGAGGGTCGCCATCAGCTTGTCGTGCCCGACCCGATCGAAGAATTGCTCCAGATCCAGGTCCACCACCCAGTAGTAGCCGTCAGCCAGATAGCGCTGCGCCTGCTCGACCGCCTGATGCGCCGATCGCCCAGGGCGAAACCCATAGCTGTGGGCCGAAAAGGTCTGATCCCAGTCACCTTGGAGAATCTGCAAGACCGCTTGCTGAATGCAGCGATCCAGCACCGTCGGAATCCCCAGGAGGCGTGTGCCTCCATCCGGCTTGGGGATCTCGACCCGTTTCACCGGATGTGGCGCATACGTCCCCGCCACCAAGTGGGCACGGATCGTGGGCCAGTGCTGCTTCAGGTGCGCCGATAATTGGTGGACGGTCATCCCATCCACCCCGGCACTCCCCTTGTTAGTCTTCACTCGTCTCACCGCCTGCTGGATGTTACGCCACTCACAGACGGCTTCCATCAACTGGTCACCCATACCCGGGCTTTCGGCACGGCGGATCGCCGCAAACGATTCGGTCACTTCCTCGGCAGCCCTTGGGGCTTCACCCGTCTCCTCTGTCGGGAAGGCCAGATCTAACTGGGTATTCAGCCGCTTGTCGCTCATGAGTTCCGCTGCCTCCTCACCGCTCCTCACCGTTCAGGCCCTTCATCCCTGTTGGGACTACTATGCCTTCTGCTGACTCCTCCCGCCCGATCAGAATAGATCGCTCCATCCTCAGTCTTGCTGCCAAGACAGACGAGAGGCCTCCCGAGGTAAGTTCAACCGCCTTCAGCGCACGACCGCCAGATTTACACCCCGTGCCCGTGATGGAGAAGGACTTCGTGAAAACCAGCTCACTCGTCCGGCACGGACTGCCTCATATCTGATTCTTGTTCATCGGCCCACGCCTTTGCTCCACGCTGCCTTCAGACCCCGCCTCGCGACGACGCCCTGGCGCTTCGCTATGACTTCACCTCCATCAGGTTGTCAAAGGGACTTCCACCCTCAAGCTGTTGAACATGCTCGGCACACTGGTTTTGTCGACTTTTCCCGAAAGAATAGTAGATCGGCGCCCGGGCCGATACCCATAGGTGTTAAGCTAAGCCGAAGGATTTTCTTTTCTCTGCGGTTGCCCAGCGCTTTTTTTTAGGCTATAAACCCGATAGTATTAAAACAGCTATCGGCCTCAGCGTGCGGAGGACCCTATGACGCGAGAAGAGCAGGCGGTGCAGCGAATTCAGGCGCAATTGGCCCAACTCGGGCCGGTCTTGCCCGGGAGCTTGAGTGAGCAGTGGAATGTGTGCGGGACGCCGGGCTGTCGGTGCAAGGCCCCATCCAAGCCCAAGAAGCATGGGCCCTACTATCAGCTGAGTTTCACGGTGGCGGGCCAGAGCTCCACCCTCTTCGTCCCGAAGGACGCGGTGGG
>JAOUNC010000099.1 GCA_029881175.1 Nitrospirota bacterium
TTTAATTTCTTTTTCTGAGGCTCCATCAAAGACCGGCGTTTCAACCTTAATACCCAAGGCATGGGCAGCCCACCCCAAATGAGTTTCCAATATTTGCCCCACGTTCATTCGCGAGGGCACCCCCAAGGGATTCAACACAATCTGAACAGGAGTTCCGTCTGGAAGATATGGCATATCCTCCTCGGCCATGATTCGGGAAACCACACCTTTATTCCCATGACGTCCGGCCATTTTATCTCCAACGGCAATTTTTCGTTTAATAGCTAAATAGACCTTAACGAGTTTAATAACCCCGGGCGGCAATTCATCCCCACGTCGCAGACGGCCAACCTTTTCATCATACTCCGTTTGCATGATTTCAATTTGATCTTTGGCTTCACGTTCAATTTCGTCAAGTTTTTTTTGCTCCTCGGCATCAGCCAAAATGACACGACGAGCATCGTCATCCGTCAATTTCCTGAGTACATCTGCCGTAATCCGACCCTTCTTTTTCAGGATAACTTCTCCGCTATCGGGATCCATTAAATCACGGCCAACAAACTGCCCTAATAACAATTTCCGAATCTTTCGATTTCGCTCTTCCTCAATAATCCGAAGCTCTTCTTGATAATCTCGCTCCACCTTGACACGATCATCCGTTTCGATAGTACGGGAACGCTCATCCTTATCAACGCCTTTGCGAGAAAAAATTTTGACATCAACAACAATTCCTTCAATTCCAGGAGGAACATGCAAAGATGTATCCTTAACGTCACCCGCTTTTTCCCCAAAAATGGCGCGAAGGAGCTTCTCCTCAGGCGTAAGCTGCGTCTCACCCTTAGGAGTAACCTTGCCAACCAAAATATCACCTGGCTTCACTTCCGCCCCAATACGAACAATCCCACTTTCATCTAAGTTCCGTAGAGCTTCTTCGCCAAGATTCGGGATATCTCTGGTAATTTCCTCTTTCCCCAGCTTGGTGTCTCGCGCCTCCACCTCAAATTCCTCAATATGAATAGACGTGAAGGTATCATCCTTCACCATCTTCTCACTCAATAGAATGGCATCCTCATAGTTGTAGCCACCCCATGGCATAAAAGCCACCAACACATTTTTCCCTAAGGCCAACTCCCCGCGATCCATTGATGGGCCATCAGCTAAGACCTGCCCTATCTTCACCGGTTGCCCTACGCGAACAATTGGCGTCTGAGTGATACAGGTATTTTGGTTCGTTCGCTGGAATTTCACCAAATCATAGGTATCCAGAATACGGGAACCCTTCTTCTTTTCGTCCTTGTCCTTACCCCCAGCGCGGACCACAATCCTTCTGGCATCAACGGATTCCACAATTCCGTCCCGTTGCGCAATGGCCAAATACCCCGAATCTCTCGCCACAACAGATTCCATTCCAGTGCCCACGAGCGGAGAATCGCTCTTAATGGTCGGCACTGCCTGTCGTTGCATATTGGAACCCATGAGTGCTCGGTTGGCATCATCATGCTCTAAAAATGGAATGAGCGCCGTAGCCACACTCACAACTTGCTTAGGGGAAACATCCAAATAGTCAACTTTATCGGGAGTGGTGGTTACAAATTCTCCGGCCTCCCGAGCGGTAATTATCTCAGAAATGAGCACTCCATCTTTATCCATTACCGAGTTCGCTTGAGCGATCACCACCTGATCTCCATCTATGGGCGAGAGGAAGACAACCTCATCAGTAACTCGACCCTTTCGAACTTTTCGGAATGGAGCCTCAATGAAACCAAATTCGTTAATACGGGCATAGGTCGCTAGCGAGGTAATCAATCCAATATTCGGACCTTCCGGCGTCTCAATAGGGCAAATACGGCTATAATGTGAGGGATGAACATCACGGACCTCGAAACCCGCCCGCTCCCGAGTCAACCCGCCAGGCCCCAATGCAGAAAGCCGACGCTTGTGAGTAATTTCAGCCAAGGGATTCGTCTGATCCATAAATTGGGACAATTGACTTCCGGCAAAGAACTCTTTAATCGCTGCAACGATTGGCTTGGCATTAATAAGGTCATGCGGCAGGACCGTTTCCATATCAAGAAGATTCATACGCTCCTTAATACTCCGCTCCATTCGCGCCAACCCAACACGAATTTGATTCTCTAACAGCTCTCCTACGGAACGAACTCGACGATTACCCAAATGGTCAATGTCATCCACGTCGCCTTTTCCGCCCTTAAGATCAACCAAACACCGAACGACCTCAACGATATCCTGCGACGACAACGTTCGCTGCTCCAAAGATAAATCAAGATTGAATCGTTTGTTCATCTTTAATCGACCAACCGGAGACAGGTCGTACCGCTTAGGATTTAAGAATAGATTTTCAAATAACAACTTTGCCGACTCGATGGAAGGCATTTCTCCAGGCCGAAGCCGCTTATAAATCTCTACCCAGGCTTCTTCCTTGGAATTGGTTCGCTCGGCCTCCAGCGTATCAAGAATGACCGGACTCGTTGTGGGACTATCTAAATAAATAACCTTGAAACTTTCCACCTGACTCTCAAGGATTCTCTCTATAACGGGCAAGGTAAAACGCTGATTTTTCTCCAAAATCATGTCTCCGGAATCCGGGTCCAAAAGCTCAGTCAAAACCGCCCGTCCCACTAAATCCTCCGGCTTAACCGGGACCTCCTTGATACCTGCCGATCGCACTCGACCCATAAGCGTTTTATTGAGCTTCATGCCCTCCTTCGCCAAGACCTCTCCTGAACTTTTATCCACCAGGTCGATCGGTGCACGCAACCCGGTATGAATGGCAGGATCCAGCTTACGCAGCAACGTCCCATTACTCACCCTGACTTCTTCTACAGGGTAATACATTTTAAGCAGGTCATCTGCACTGAACCCAAAACCTTTCAAGAGAATCGTGGCAGGCATTTTTCGTCGTCGGTCAATTCGAACATACAGAATATCGCGCGCATCATATTCAAAATCCAGCCAAGACCCCCGATAAGGAATAATCCTGCCTGAAAATAAGACCTTCCCACTTGAATGCGTGCGCCCCTTATCATGGCCAAATGATGGGCCTGGGGATCGATGCAACTGACTCACAGCTACACGTTCGGTTCCATTAACAATAAAGGTGCCTCGATCCGTCATCAAAGGCAGCTCACCCACATACACTTCCTGCTCCCGCACATCTAACACACGATTTTTCACAGCCTTATCCTGTTGATCAAATACGACCAAACGGACACGCAGCTTGAGCGGGGCAGCAAACGTCATTCCCTGCTCAATACATTCACGGATATCGTACTTTGGTGTTCCCAATGAATAGCTGGAAAACTCCAGGATAGCCGAATTGTTATAATCCATGATCGGAAACACGCTTTTAAATGCTGCATGCAACCCCTTGTCATCCCGGCGATCAGGCAACGTCTCTGCCTGCAGAAACTCCTCATATGAGCGACGCTGCACCTCAACTAAATCAGGAATGACTATATGAGTGCGAATCTTGGAAAAACTATATCGCTCGACACTGCCCTCAAAGGCTGCATTTCCCATTCAAATCTCCTTATGGATTAACGGCTACCCACCCTTACCGCTCTTCACCAACACCTCAACGCACGGAAGACCTATTTCACTTCAACCGTTGCACCCACATCCGTCAACTTCTTCTTGATGGCTTCAGCTTCTTCTTTAGACGCACCCTCTTTCACCGGCTTAGGCGCCCCCTCCACTAAATCCTTTGCTTCCTTTAAACCCAAGCCTGTAATTTCACGAACTACCTTAATAGCTTGAATTTTTTTGTCAGCAGGCGCACCCGTCAACACCACATCAAATTCGGTCTTCTCTTCCGCTGCCGGAGCTGCTGCACCTGGAGCTGCAGCCGCAACGCCCACCGGAGCCGCCGCCGTCACACCAAATCGCTCCTCTAAACCTTTCACCAGATCAGACAACTCCAATACACTCAAGCCCTCAATGGCCTTAATGAAATCTTCCTTCGACATCTTTGTTTCCGTTGCACTCATCTCTCCCTCTCCTTTCAACGTTTTGTTTTCTTGTATGGCGGCTAATACCGCAACAATACCTCTGACAATTTGCCCCAAAGCCCCCACAAAGCCCCGAATGGGACCCTGAAAGGCCGACAACAACATCGCAAGCAATTCCGACTTTGACGGCAAATCCGCCACGGCCGACAAGCGAGAAGGATCCAGCTCCTCACCATCAAGAACAGCCCCCTTGAGCTGCAATTTCTGCTCACATTTTTCTGCCTTAATGAAATCCCGTATGACCTTCGTGGGCAATACCGGATCATCATACCCAATGAACAATGCGGATTGTCCCCTAAGCAATGGCTCAAGGGAAACCAGAGAGGTTTCACCCATTGCCCGGATCGCCAAGGTATTCTTCACCACATGCATTTGCGCCTGTGCGTGACGAAGTTTTTTCCGCAAGTCAGTCACTTGATTCACGGACATTCCTGCACATTCAGCCACAATTGCTATCCGCGCACGAGCAAAACGCTCATGCATGACAGCGACTACCTCTGTTTTGTCAGTTTTTTTCATACCGCAAACTCACCTGCTCAGATTAAAAGTTCACCCAACTTGCTTAGCCAGACCCACACTGTCCAAACGAATTCCCGGCCCCATTGTGCTTGACAGCGTCGCACTCTTCACATACTTCCCCTTACTAGAAGATGGCTTCGCTTTCATAATGGAATCAAACACTGTTCGGGCATTATCAATAATTTGCTGACTTTCAAACGAAACCTTCCCAACAGCAACATGCACATTCCCCGCCTTATCCACCTTATACTCCACTCGCCCCTTCCGGATTTCTTCAATGGCCTTACCCACCTCAAAAGTGACGGTCCCGGTTTTCGGATTAGGCATTAAACCTCGAGGGCCCAGAACTTTACCCATTCGCCCAACGGCACCCATCATGTCCGGCGTGGCAATCATAGAATCAAATTCCAACCACCCATCTTGAATTTTCTGCAGCAGATCATCATTCCCCACAAAATCGGCACCAGCCTCACGCGCCTCCTGCTCCTTTTCGCCTTTTGCAATCACAAGAATGCGCACCTTTTTCCCAGTGCCATGAGGCAAAACCGTTGTCCCACGCACCATTTGATCAGCCCGCTTGGGATCCACACCCAACGAGAGGGCAATCTCAACTGATTCATCGAATTTAGCGAATGCCGCCTCCTTCACCAAAGCACTCGCTTCCTCCAAAGAATACAGCGGCTTCGACACCTTCGTTAACGCTTCTCTAATTTTTTTTCCCACGATAGCCACCCTCAATTTTATTTAAGCCCCTGAAAAAATTACCCCTCAACCGTAATACCCATACTGCGTGCGGTTCCCGCAATGACCAGCATAGCTGCTGGAATATCACTAGCATTCAAATCTTCAAGCTTCAGCTTGGCGATTTCCTCAAGTTGCGCCTGAGTGATATTCCCAATTTTATTTTTATGCGGAATTCCAGATCCCTTTATGACACCGGCGGCTTTCTTTAAAAGATCAGATGCTGGCGGCGTCTTTGTAATAAAACTAAAGCTTCGATCTTTGTATACAGAAATCACAACCGGAATAATGCTCCCCTCTTGCTTCTGGGTCTTCGCATTAAACTGTTTGCAAAATTCCATAATATTTACTCCATGCTGCCCCAATGAAGGCCCAACAGGAGGAGCTGGATTGGCTTTCCCAGCTGGAATTTGCAATTTAATCTGACTGGTAACTTCTTTGGCCATACATTCACCTACCTTATATATGCTAATACTCGCCCATAATCTCCACTAACCATGGAAGAGGCGGGACCATGAACACACCTAGGTTCGCTCAACTTGAGAAAAAGCCAGCTCCACAGGAGTCGATCTCCCAAAAATACTGACCAGTGCCTTTACTCTTGCATGGTCCTGATCGACCTCATCCACTAATCCGTTGAAACCCAAAAATGGCCCATCAACAATCCGTACATTGTCTCCTTTTGAAAAGCTCGCTAATTCCCTTGGAGCCGAGACCCCAGTCTCGAGTTGCTTTAAAAGGGCGTCCACCTCCTCTTGGTCTAACGGAATTGGCCGCACACCACCCCCCACAAAGCCCGTTACCTTCGAGGTTTCTTTGATCATCGTCACAGCTTCGTCACTGAGCGGTCCATTGGCCTCCAATAGAACATATCCCGGGAAAAATTTCCGCTTTGAGGCTCGACGCTTCCCATCCTTAAACTCGACAACATCCTCTGTTGGAACAAGGACCTGCGCTACGACCTCACCCATTCCCAGCTGATTTGCCCGCTCAACAATACCCGTTCGAACCCGACCCTCAAATCCAGCATAGGTGTGTATGACATACCAATGGCTCGCCATGAATCCCTTTCTTTTCCTCTAGACTATCCGACTAATTAACCACACCAGAAATGAATCTACTACAGACAAATATATAGACATAATCACACAAAACAAAAGCACCACCGTCGTTGACCCAATAGTTTCAGTTCTCGTGGGATAGGAAATTTTCTTCAGCTCACCACGAACGTCAGATAAAAACTCTACAATAGAAGACCAGACTTTCTTAAACACTCCATCACCCCTTGCGATTCAAGTTACACACCCCTCTTCGCTCTCCAAACATTACCCTTGAGAAAATATTTGGCAGGGGCACCAGGATTCGAACCCGGACTTTCGGTTTTGGAGACCGACGTGCTAGCCGTTGACACTATGCCCCTCCTTGCGAGCCAAAGCACCGGAGGCCCATGCCCCCTCACCTTACTTTACTTCTTTATGGGGGACATGCTTCCGGCAAAAGCGACAATACTTTTTCATTTCCAAACGATCAGGGTCGTTCTTCTTGTTTTTCATCGTTGAATAATTTCGTTGCTTGCAATCTCCGCAAGCCAGAGAAATAATAACTCGCATGATTACACCCCTATATCCTTACTCGACAATTTCCGTCACCACGCCGGCCCCCACCGTCCGGCCTCCTTCGCGCACCGCAAACCGCACCCCCTGCTCCATCGCGATCGGGGCAATCAATTCCCCGGCAAACGACACATTATCGCCCGGCATCACCATCTCCACGCCCTCGTTTAATTGCACAATCCCCGTCACATCCGTCGTCCGGAAGTAAAACTGCGGACGATACCCGTTAAAAAACGGCGTATGCCGCCCGCCCTCTTCCTTCGTCAGCACATACACTTCGGCCTTGAACTTCGTATGCGGCGTGATCGACTTCGGCTTGGCCAACACCATCCCGCGCTCCACATCTTCCTTCTTCGTGCCACGCAACAAGGCCCCGATATTGTCTCCCGCCTGCCCTTCATCCAATACCTTGCGAAACATTTCCACACCCGTCACAATCGTCGTCTGCGTATTCTTGAGCCCCACAATTTCAATCTCATCCCCGACCTTCACCACCCCACGCTCCACTCGACCCGTGACAACCGTGCCACGCCCACTAATCGTGAAAACATCTTCAATGGGCATCAGGAAGGGCTTATCAATGGCCCGCTCCGGCGTGGGAATGTACGTATCCACCGCCTCCAACAACCGCAGAATCGAAGGCACCCCAATCTCACTTTGATCCCCCTCAATCGCCTTAATCGCCGACCCCGTGACCACCGGCACATCATCGCCCGGGAACCCATACTTCGTGAGCAATTCCCGCACTTCCAGCTCCACCAACTCCAACAGCTCACTATCCTCAACCTTATCCGCTTTATTTAAAAAGACTACGATATACGGCACCCCCACCTGCCGCGCCAGGAGAATATGCTCCCGCGTTTGCGGCATGGGCCCATCGGCCGCACTGACGACCAGGATCGCCCCATCCATTTGCGCCGCCCCCGTGATCATGTTCTTGACATAATCCGCATGCCCCGGACAATCCACATGCGCGTAATGGCGATTATCGGTTTCATATTCCACATGGGAGATGGCAATGGTGAGAATTTTCGTGGGATCCCGTCGCCCCTGACTTTCACTGGCCTTCGCCACGTCGTCATACGGCACAAACGTCGCCTTCCCCAGATCGCCCATCACCTTGGTGAGCGCTGATGTCAACGTTGTCTTGCCATGATCGACATGCCCAATCGTCCCCACATTGATATGTGGCTTCTTTCGCTCAAATTTCGCCTTCGCCATACCCGCCTCTCCTTCAACTGCATTCAAAAAATGAATGCTTCATTTTTTCAAGCTTCGATATTAGGTATAAATGGAGCCCACGACGCGGATCGAACGCGTGACCTCGTCCTTACCAAGGACGTGCTCTACCAACTGAGCTACATGGGCTCTTGCCACGATTTCGCTCTCAAAAATCATAGACCTCTTGACGCCACTCACGCACCAAAATTCCACCCAGACACAAAAATGGAGCGGGCGATGGGATTTGAACCCACGACAGCCAGCTTGGAAGGCTGGAACTCTACCACTGAGCTACGCCCGCAGCACTTCTTAATCATTTTTCCATTCACGGCTATGGCCAAAATTTTTCGCTCCCCCATAGCCAGCGAAAGATTCCCACATTCCATCTTTTATTTTCAGAAAACACCCCTACCTTCATTACAACCCCGGATATGGTGGGCAGGCAAGGGTTCGAACCTTGGAAGCCGATGGCAGCAGATTTACAGTCTGCCCCCGTTGACCACTTGGGTACCTGCCCATTTGACCAAGTA
>JAOUNC010000492.1 GCA_029881175.1 Nitrospirota bacterium
CAATCGCAGCAGAAAGGGCTTTATCATTTAAGGTAGAGTCAAACGTCGCTCGGTCTCCAAGGCCCAGAATTGTCTGGGAATCCAAAGATGCCTCGCCCCCTCCATCTTCACTAAAAAATACATGGCCTGCCCTAGGGTCAACTAAGCGAATATTCACCTTTGCATGGGCCTCCTGTTTCCGCGAACGTGAAAACAACTCCACATCACCAGTATCTTTTCTGCCATATTCCACGACCGATCCCAAGATGAGAGCATCGACGCCGACTAAATTGTTTTTAAACTCCTCTGGAGTCATCCCCAACAAGGCGCTCTCCGCCTCAATTTTATTGAGGTCAGTCCGTTCCAATACAATAAACTTTCCAGACTTGGTGAGTTCGGCCGCCAACATATCAGAGGCTTGCTTCCCAATACGGTCGTAATTTTTATCCGTGAACAGTCCTGCACCATATTTAGTTTCGTTGGTAAACCGCGCAATAGCTACCTTCCGCTTGAGTACACGAACAGAGCTGTCCCCTTGACTTGTCACCCCTACTAGTTGGGGACTTTGTGCCTGCGGATTGGGTGAGGCCGGAAGCGTCTGAACAACTTCTCGTTCATCAATTGTTGCGCACCCCAAAAAAATTAGAAATAGGCACGAAAAGAAAAATGTTTTTGGCATGTTCTCTCCTCTTAAAAGAATCAGGGTGAGGGATGAGTTCTTAGAATTTGTGAAATCGTTTAGTTTAAGCGCGCAACTTGATATCGCAAAAAATATTCAAAGATGACAATCATTTTTTGAGTTGCAATCTTCAACTCTTCACCTGAACGCTTCTGGGCAGACCTAGAAAACATTGATTGAGAAAGGCCGCCCGGTTCCACCAAGGGTTGGGATTCAAGCCTGTTTTTGACTAATAACCCATCCCCGCCAATTGGCAGAGAAAAAGGAAGTTGGGCAATTCGTCATTCTATTTTTTGAAATTTTCAACTTTCTCTTTACCCTGTCACATTTGCTTGTGTTGTCGTGATCAGCTGAGAATCTGGTCAATCAACGAACTCTTCGCCATGCTACCCAATCAGTTTAATAAAGTACAGAATGATTGGTGATGAAGTTGTTTTGGTGTGGCTTTTGAGGTCTGGGTGTGGGGTGTTATAAGCAAGTGTGGATGCCCGATGATGAATGTTGGGGATAACGCCTGGGGCGAAAAAATAGATGGGTGTTGTGTTGAAATGGGTGCTTTTACCTCCTCTGGCCGCTCCTTACACAGGAGGGGAACTGAAGGGAGATACCTGCTGATGAACGGCGGGCATGACGGGTGGAGCGAGGGCGGCGTTGGTAAGGTTCTGTGCGGTTATGGTTGGGCCAAGATCCTTCGCGGGGCCTTGTTCTGAGCCCTTTGGCCTGGCTCAGGATGGACTTCGTCGAATGGAGCAGGATGACAATGGGGGAGATCCCTTTTAGGAGGGGAGGGTTGACGATGAGGCGGGGCATTGTTCCGGGAATTTCAAAAATGGACTTTTGTGAAAGGCCACATGGGTGGTGGCGGGGATGGTCTCCAATTCACTTGGGGCTTTGCAGAGGGTGTGGATGATAATTTCCGGTTGACAGAAGAGCCGAATGGGAAAGAGGGACGTGCCGACGCCGCGTGAGGTGTAGCCGCGCATGGACTCATGCTGCCAGGGGCCGGCTTTATAGGATCGGGCACAGCGGCAATGGGTGATGATGGGTGTTCCGCCTGGCAGACAGATTTGCCCTCCATGCGAATGCCCGCATAAATAGAGGTCCATCCCGGCGGTGAAGGCTTCCGGAATAATTTCCGGCGAATGCACCAGGAGTATGCGGACGGCGTCTGTCGGTGCGGCCCCAACCGTTTTTTCTAAATCCCCGGTTTCGTAATAATGCACATCATCTAAGCCTAAGAGCCAAATGGCCTCCGAGCCTTTTTCGAGGGCTTGGGTTTCATTCAGCAGCATGCGAATGCCTGCTTGTTCCAGGCCGGGGACCATTTCCAGCCAATCATGATTTCCCAATATTCCCGTGACGCCAAATGGGGCATGAATGGTACTAACAAGCTGTTCCATGAGGCGCAAGGTTTTGTCATAGGAACCGTACGTTCGAAACCGAAAGTCGCCGGTGAGGACACACAGATCATACTGTAAGGTGGGCAAAATACGTTGGAGGGCCTGTCCTTTATCGATCATGCCCTCGATGTGCAGATCTGATAAATGCAAAATGCGAAAACCCTCAAAGGCTTTCGGGAGGTGCG
>JAOUNC010000493.1 GCA_029881175.1 Nitrospirota bacterium
CGGCTGTGATAGGAAGGAGAGCGTTTGGAATTCGAACCAGAATTGGGGGTGAATGGGATTGAAGTTAAGTGCTCGAAATGAACCTATCAGAAAATTGCGGTAACCACCAACCTATAGCTGTTCCTCACGAGCCTTCTGCTGATTGTTGTTCCCTCGTTTTTGGCGCACGTTTTTAGCGTTCGTCGTCCTTCTGATTGACTCATTTCTTTTCCGCTCATTTTTATCATGACATGGCTTAGTTTCTCCAAAACGGACAAGTGAGTTCCCCTAGTTGTCGGAATTTTGATTCCTCGGGATCTACTGCAACCTTGTGAGTGTGGGAAAGAAGAGCTGATGCGGGCGTGCTGGGTTTCCTTGCCGAGGCAAGCGGTCAGGAGGGCAGGGATGTGCGGAGTTCTTCCAGATTTTTGATGACGAGCAGGTCGCCATTCGTCGTCGCGACGGTGATGCCTTTCTCGCAAATGGATCGGCATTGTTCAAGCTGTTCCAGTTGTTGAAGCGATTGGGCCAGGGCAAAATAGGCCGCAGAATAATTGGGCCTGACCTGAATGCATTGTTCCAGAGCGGTGGTGGCTTCAGCCCAATTGTTATCACCCATGTAGGCCTTCCCTAATCCGAACCACAGGGTTTCGTCTTTGGGGTCCATTTGTAGAATTTTTTTAAATTGTTCGATTTTGGGATTGGGCATTGCTGAACATTTTCTCGTATGATGAATATGTGTAATCGATGAAGCAAGCCCACCCTATCATGTGCCTGAATGCGTTGTCTAAGAAAAGGAGGCTATGGTAGGGTTCATAAAGATTTTCCTTCCTGAGATAAGCCAACAACCGTCGGGCATTCGTTGATTCTCTCCCCTATTCATCTTTGGTTGTGTAACCCTGAGAATGGTTAACTATGGGACGTGTCGGTTTGGTTTATGATCCGAGGTATTTGGGGCATGAAATGGGCCGGAGTCATCCGGAGTCTCCTGAACGACTTAGAGCCATTTGTGGGCAATTACAGTCGTCGGGCACATGGTCTCGGTTGCATCAGCTGACTCCGCATCGCGCCGAACGGCGATGGGTTGAGCTGATCCATGACTCAGCTTATCTCGAGAGCCTTGAGCGACGCGCACCTGCCTCTGGCTATGCGGCTTTGGATCCGGACACGTCCATGTGCCCTGGGACATTGGATGCGGCCTATGTGGCAGCAGGTGGTGCGCTTGTTGCGGTCGATGCCATCATGAACGGCGATATTGATCAAGCCTTTTGCGCCGTCCGGCCGCCAGGCCATCATGCTGAAAAAGATCATGCGAAGGGGTTTTGCTTTTTGAACACCGTTGCGATTGCCGCACGGTATCTTCAGCACCAGTATGACCTGCAACGGGTGTTGATTGTGGATTGGGATGTCCACCACGGAAACGGGACCCAACATGCCTTTTACGATGACGCCTCGGTCCTGTTTTTTAGCACCCATCAATCTCCATTTTACCCGGGTACCGGACGAGCAACAGAGACTGGGGAAGGCCCCGGCAAGGGATTGACCATCAATGTTCCACTTTCCGGGGGACAGGGTGATGATGACTATGAGGAGGTGTTTCAGAAGGTCCTTGTCCCGGCTGCCGACAACTTTCGGCCAGAATTTGTCTTCATTTCAGCAGGGTTTGATGCCCATCGAGACGATCCTCTCGCGAGCATGGATCTCACAGCGCAAGGCTATGCTGCATTAACACATATTGTGGCATCGATTGCGAAGAATCATTCTCAAAGTCGAATGTTGGCATGCTTAGAGGGCGGGTATCATTTGCAAGCGCTGGCTGAATCGGTCGATTCCCATCTTCTGGCCCTACTGGATAGTGATTGACATGAGGTCGAAGCGGTCATGGCGGTTGCGAATCTGGTTCTTTCTTATCTTGTTGGCCGGGACCGGCGTCTATTATTTTTACACGGAAGTGCGTCCCGTGGTGATTTTTGGTTTGCGTGATGATTATGCGCATGCCATACCGTATCAGCAGGTGCCGGTCGGGTTGCAGAGCTTAAAAGCTGAAGAATGTGGTCAATGCCATGTAGAAATCTATCAAGAATGGAAGTCCAGCATTCATGCTCAAGCCTTTCATGATCCGTTTTTTCAGGCCTATTGGAAAAAAGATAAGAATATTTGGGTGTGCTTGAATTGCCATACCCCCTTGGAAAATCAACAACCCACTCTGATTCAAGATATTCCCCGTGGGCGGGTCGAGAAGGCGTTTCAAATTCCCAAC
>JAOUNC010000100.1 GCA_029881175.1 Nitrospirota bacterium
TGCCAGTAACGAGATGCCGATGTTGCGATAGTCATAGCCCAGGCCCCATTGGCTCTTGAGGGATTCGTCTAGGGTTTTCGCCTTTTGAAAATAATCCAGCGCGGTGGCGTGGTCGCCTCGTTGCCGGTAGATCAATCCAAGGTTGTTCAGCGAAGAGGCTAACTCGGTTTGGATGTTGGCAGACTGGCTGAGCGTGACCGCGTCTTTTAAATGTAACAGCCCCTTGTCGGTGTCATTCAGTGTCCAGTAAATCAACCCGCGGGTATTTTTCACCATAATGCGCAATTGCGGGTCATTCGCGGCTTCAGCTTTTTTATCGGCCTGGGTGAGTAATTGAAAGGCCGTTTGATAGTTTCCCTGGAACCAGGCCACATTGGCGAGGTAGAGATCGCCTGTGGCCAGGAGCATGGGATCATCCAATTCTTTCGCAATGGCGAGGGCCTGGTGGTAACGATCGGCGGCCTGGTCGAACAGGCCGACTTTTTCAAAGGTCAATCCCACTTCATAGAGCACTTCGGCTTCTCCCTTCGGATCTTTTTGCTCCTGGTACAGCTTCAGGGCGGCCAGGAAGTTTTCCCGGGCTTTCTCATACCGGCCCAATCGAAGGTAATAAATACGGCCGATTCGCCGGTATTGAAAGGCCGTGTGCCCCATTTCCCCGATTTCCTGGTAGAGGGAAAACGACTGGTTGAATTGTTCGAGGGCTTCCGTATAGGCCCCCATGTTTTCCCGTACGATCCCTAATGTGGCCATGCCTTCCGCCAGGCGATCAAGCTCTTCACCTTGTTCCCAAATCTGGTTGGCATGTTCAAGGTGCTTCACGGCAATGTCAAAATGTTCCAGACGGGAATGCAGGATGCCTAAACGATATTCGGCCTCGGCCCGCTCGATGGCAGGGGTCTCCGGTGTGAGCGAATCCAGCAGTTTCTGCTGAAAGAAAATGCCCTTGTCGTAATTGTTGACTTCAAAGGCGGTTTCCACGGCCAGGGTGATGAGTTCTTTGAAGTCCTTTCGCTTTTGAGCATGCTCGATGAGCGCGAGCGCATGTTCGATATGCACGAGGGAGGCGGGAAAGTCCTTGGTTTCAAATGCGTGAATCGCGTCCGCCACTTCCTTGTCGTAAATGGAGGCCGCATATTCCTGCCGTTCGTCGGCACCCATGCCTGCGAATCCATAATGGCGGAAAGGGTATTTCGCTGTGTCCGTCCCCCAGATATTCTGCGAGGCGGCCATCACAGCTTCATCGGGAGGAAGCAGGTTGAGGTGCGTCAGATAGTGGTTCAGAAATTGGGTGGCGGTTTGAGGATCAAGCGGCGTTCGGCTCACGACGACATGGGGAAACCCGGCGCGAAGCAGAGAGGAAATGAGCACCCATGGGGAAGTCGAGAAGGACGGGAAGCCCCCCAGCAGTAGGATCGAATGATGCTGCATGCCCGCAAAATCAAGCACAGAGACAAATTCCCGAACGTTCTGAGCTTCCTGGACTTCAAAGGCGAACGTATCCGGAGGTTGGAGAAACACGGCAATGTTGGTGTGGGCAGCGAGGGGATGATCGTGCTCCGCTGTTCCGTTAAACGGTTGGAGCACGAAGGGAATGTCTCCTGTGGTTGAAGGGATTGAAGGGTGAAAGGTGCTTGGGGTGGTGATAGAAGAAAAAAAGAGGCTGCGTTGATGATAGCCATTCAAGAAGTCATAGAAGTTGCTCACCCATGTGAGGGGTTTTTGAGCGAGGGCCAGCGAAGAGAGGGAGGACTCCAGTTCCTGAGGCATCGAGACATAGGCGGAAGCCGCTTGGCCCAGTCGGCGGTGAAATTCTTCATCCCCGGTGATTCCTTTGTCGCTCAGGACCAGAGGACTGTAATGGAGCGTCTCTCCGTTATGCACGAAGCCATGATAGCCTTGCATCCCTTTGATAATTTTCACGTAGGGATGTTGCGCGTCGACCCCTAAAAATATCAGCTCCTTGGTCGGAGGATACGCCCAGAAGGAAGCGGTGGCCCATGGATATTCTTCAAAAAGGGCATAGAGCACGTCCTGAAGGGCAGGGGCTAGTTCTTCAATGGCCGCGACGTCACCTTGATTTCTGGCTTGCCGGAGTTCCCCGAGTAACGATTGTAATTCCGGTTCATAGTCTCCCAGGCCTTTGAGAAAAAAGTCTTCTCCCAGAGCTTCGTAGAGGGCGCTGGTCATTTGTCGGATGCTTAGTTGCTCGGCCACGGTAAAGGCGTCGCCGGGGCGGCCGTCCGCGATGAATTGGTCGACCGAAAACGTCGTGAGACGTTCGTAGGCGGGCCAGGTGTTGAGCAGGCCTGTGGGAGGATCGGTTTGTGCCGGGAAACGAAGGACGGTCTCAACCGATTTTGTGAGGAAAATTTTCCGCGTGAGGGGATCGGTCGCCTCTTCTGCCTGAGACAAATACCACATCCAGCTATTGGGTGTTTGCCGGTCTTCCACCAGTTTGAGCAGGTCTTCCTGGATGCGGCGATAGATCTGAGGCTGATCCGCCGTTCGTGCCAATTCGGCCTGGTTCAACTTCACCAGAAATTGAGCGGGGAGCCGTTGGCTGTCGGAGAATAATGCGGGCTTCTGCAGGAGCGAGTCAGCTTTCTGGTAATAGGACCATGGAAGGGTCGTAGAGGTAAACCGCTCATGCATGCGTTGGACGGCTTCCGCCGGCTTGAGTTTTCCGTCCAGCGAAGGTTCGGGAAGAAGCGAAAGGAGTAAGGCCGTGTTGGTAAGCGTGAAAAACAGATTGCGATCTTCATAGTTCCGCTGTTGGAGATCCTGAATGCCTGAGGTGATTGCCTCCACCAGGCTCTGGTCAGGCGTATGGCCTTGTAGGATGTTTTCTACGGCCAGTTGAGAAAGGTTGTAGATGTTGACACTGGTCCCAAACGGCATATTCAACGTTCGAGTGTAATTCAAGGATTGGCGAAAGGACTCCATGGCCTGCTCAGGTTCACCTAATTGGTGCGAAAGAACTCCTAGCCGGTTCAGGACAATGGCTTTTTCTGTCAGGGCTGCCGCATCCTGGTTAGCCGGAGACACCTGGTTGAGCAGAACCAATTTTTTGCGATAAAAATCACGGGCGGGTCCGGCTTCGTCTAATTGTTCATAGGTGCTGGCGATGTAACTGAACATGAGCTTTTCTTCGCCCATCAGGTCGAATCCGCTGGCGGCTTGAGACCCGCCTTCACTGAATGCCACATTCACATTGAACAGGCCGGGTCCCTTGGCAAGGGTTTTCCCGCCGCCCGTGGTGAGATGGTCCAGACTGGTAAAGTAACTGCCCAATGCCTGTTTGAGCTCTTCCCGTCCACCGGTTTCGCTGGCGCGGCTCAGGTTAAACAGGTTGACCCCGATATTTCTCTGGAGAAGGGTGACGTTCTGTTCCTGCCCTAACTCACGGTTGATATCCAGGGCTTTGGTAAAGGCATCGATGGCTTTGGCATAGTGTCCGATGTCCTGATGGGACAATCCCATGCGTTCCAGTATTTCGGCTTGTAAGTTTGGCTGCTCAGGAGGCACGTTCCGTAAGGCCAACTGATATTGCACCAACGATTCCTCGCTTCGCCCGGATTTAAAACAGGCCTCTCCATAATTTTTGCGATAGAGGAATTCGGTGATGGTTTCGCCGGTTGGTGCGAATTGCTCCTCACGCTGCCGGTAATGCCGGTACGCTTCTCGGGCATTCGAGAGCGCCAGGTAGGTGTTTCCCAAATTCAAGAGCAGTTGTGATTCCACGTCAGGGAAGCGGCTGGCGTCGTTGATCTCCAGGGCGATGCGATATTCCTGCTCGGCTTTCTCAAGATAGCCTTTCTTGCCGGACGTCCGTTCGGATTGTTCGTAGGCCCATCCCAGTGTTTGATGGACATACCCGATGGCAGGATCTTTTTCCATGGCGCGTTGGAGAAGCCGAATCACCAGAGGCAAGTCCGGTGGCTCGGCATAGGATAACGCCAAGGCCTGGCCATATTGATACACCGCGTGATCAGGATGCGTGTTGACCAGGTCGGCATACCAGGCCTGAACCTCCGGGGCTTCCTTGAGCATGGCTTTGGTTTCGATATACGCCCGATGGGCTTCCACGGATTCGGGATATTGGTCGATGAGGTGTTTAAGGGATTTGGCGGCAATGCGGGTCTCCCCCACCTTCCGGTCTTTGAGAGCTTTTTTGACCAGTTGTAAAATGAGAAGGCTCTTGGTCCCTTCAAGTTCGGTCTGATCTTCTCCGGTGAATTGACGTAAGGCGGCATAGGTATCCGCCGCTTCCTGGTACCGTTCCGATCCCGAAAGAATGGCAGCCTTTTTTCGGTAGGCTTGGATGACGAGTTCATTGGGAAGGTCAGGAGCCGAGACGATGAAATCCAGGGTTTCCAATGCGGAGAGTTGTTCTCCCTGTTCGTAATGGAGGTCGGCGATGGTGAGTCGTGTGGTGGCGATCAATACGGGAAGGTCGGGGTGCTGCGGGATCAACGTATTTAATGCCGTCATGCGATCTTGAGCCGTCTCCCCATGCTGGGAGAGAACAATGACCTTTTGGATGGCACGTTTGCCCCAGGAAGAGCGCTCGCCGAATAAGTGAATGACGTCCACAAAGACGCGAATCACATTGGGGGCGTCTCCCAGAATCAGGTAGGCTTCGCCTCTGGTGAAAAGTCCTTTGGCTCGAATCTCCTTATTTTGCACCTCATCGACTTTGATCAGGTAATCCAAGGCCGTGAGGGGATCTTCCGCAAAGAGGTAGAGGCGTCCGGCTTCTATCAGGGCCTGACCGTACACCTCATCCATATCCCGGTGCTCTTGCCCGATGGTCATGAGCTCAGAGGCACCCATTGTCACTAACCGGCGTCTCGCCGCGGAGCTGACGCCCTGGCCCTGCTCCTGGATATGCAAGACGATCGTGTAAATTCTGGCCAACGCCCCGATCCGGCCGGATTGCTGTGTGTAGGACTCTAATGATTGCCGTGCCGCAAGAAAATTCCCTTCCTGTGTCTGTGCCTCAGCCAGAGAAAAATCAAATTCCGCTCGTGCTTCAGGAGATTGTTGGGCCAACAGATTGTGAGAAATGTTCGTCAGAACCAGGAGTGCCAGGTCCAGCTGGCCATGATCCTGATATGAGGCGGCCAACGTTTTGGCTTGGTTGAGGTCGGCATAGTCCTTAAGAAACGCGGGAATGTCGATCCGGAAAATATCGCCCGCTTTGAGATCGGCATAATAGAGGAAATCCTCCGACACGGCAGGGTAGGCATGAAACTGGTGTGCCGGAGTGAACCGATAGAGGCCTTGGAGTTGGTGCTGCCGGGGATCCCATTGTTTCATCCAGATGGACGATTCATCATCGGTATCAACCAGCCCATCGCCGTTGGTATCCCGTTCATAGCGGGTAAAAAAGACTGGGCGAATTGTGCTGGATTCAGAGGGGTGGCGATCCATCGCGGGCCAGAGATCCAATACTTTCCCGTCATCGTCCAATGAGGTTGAGCTGTTGTCCTGAAGGTTCATCAGGGTCAGATGTGCGCCATTGGCATACAGGAGCTGTCCATGGCCATTCACGGAAAAGCTGGTGGCTTCGGGAATGATCAATTCTTCTGTTTGATTTGAAAAGGATTTCCGGTAGATGGCTGACGTGCCTTGAAGCGGATCACGTTTGAGGTACCAAAATCCTTGTTCTTCTTGATCCCACTGAGGGGAGCCATCGCCGCTGGTTAAATCCGTCAGCCGCTGTTCCTCACGCGTGATGAGGTCCAGGAGGTACACATCACCGCGGGGATCGGATTTATGCGACACATACAACAGTCGGGTGCCATCCCGGTTCAAGGCCGGTTCCTGGTCAGTGGCTGGATGCGTGGTTACCTGACGCGGAAGCGTGAGTGCGGCACTCCTGAGAGTTTGGACCCAGATATCCAGATTTCCCGAACGCGTGGATACAAACGCGAGCGATTGGCCATCGCTGGAGACAGATGGCTGGTAATCCAGAGCGGGGTGAGCCGTGAGGCGTTGAGGTGTTGCAGCCATGGCCGGTGCAGAGGCGCAGAAGGCTGCTACCAAGCCTGTAAAGACCATTACGCGCCACACGGCTGATTGAATCTGGTTCGACCGACTCTCTTTCAACAGGATCTTCCTGGTAGGTTGGGAAGGCTGATCAATTGTCACAGATGAGTCTTGCATTAGGAGGCCGTGTCTTTTTGAATCCATTGTCCGTTGTCCAGTTGAATTCGTTCCCCCTTGAGGGCTTTATCCCGGTTCAGCGCGGCAAACATTTTATGGACACGTGGCAAATCTGTGGGTGAGAGGGTTTCGTTGGTCTCAATAATCCGGCTCATGATGACGAGGCGATCCTCATTTTCCTCCTTCACCAGATTCTCGACAAACGCCAGATCGGCCTGTTCAACTTTTTCCGGCTCCAGGAGGGTGACCCCTCCTTCATTGTTTTCCCCAATAATCCCCAGGGATTTATAGCGATTGAGATCATCTTTGTTAAAGGACACCCGTTGGAGGGCACGCACGACCTCTTTTTTGCCTGGCGGGAGTTCCTGGGTTTGTTTCAATTTGCCTTTCGGATCGATATAGCGAACGGACGCGACCAGCATGACTTGCTGATTGAGTTCTTGATAAGTGCCAAGAACCTGGTTTTCCAAAGCCGTGCGTTCATCAACCACAGTGACCCCCACCAATGGACCGCCACAACCGCTGAGGAATGCGAGAAGCAGAGTCGGAATTATCAGGTTCATAGGATCGATTCCTAAGGTATGTATCAGCCTCTGTGGTGATATTAGGAGATGGGACATAACGAATCGGCTCCTTAAAAGGGTAAGGTCTTATACATCTTATCAAATTCAAAAAAGTAGTTGGCGATTGCCCTCACAATGTCATCTTGAGCCAGACGCGTGTCATCCTGAGCGAAGCGAAGGATCTGTGCCCAGCCCCACCAGGCCATGCCTTCGCGAGATGCTTCGCCATCAGCTCAGCATGACAATAGATAGGAGGATTGTCACTTATTGCAACACCACTTCCCCTTCAGGCGTAAACGAGTAGGTCTCCGCTCCGATCAAATCCAACAGCTTTGCCAGGTCGTTCCAGTTGGGGATGGCGGCGGTGAGTTTTTCGATGTTTTTCATCTTGGCGATAGGGATGCGATCCAGCCTGAAGGTGGGGATCAGGCTCCCCTGAAAGTGAATCGTTAGACTCAATTGACCTCTAGCCACTTCCACGGTTACCCGTGAGGGATTCGCGAGTTTTAATTGAGCACGGGCGGTTGAGAGTGCCGGTTTGCTCCCTTCCGGGTCCAGAAACACGAGTAAACGATCCAGTGCTTCTTTCCCGATATGGGTAATGTACAGGTTGCATTCCAATCGGCTCAAATCCACGGCTCCCGTGGCATCCTGCAGTATGGTCGTGAGTCCAATCGTTGCGGCGATATTGCTGTCGCCCATAATTTTGGATTCCGTCTTGATGAGTTGGTTGGCATCGAGATTCGCCACTTCAAGCTCCGCAGACACACGCAGGGGGTGTTCGGCGGCGATGATCACATTACCCCCTATGCCTCCCCCAAGAAGATTCATGGCGAGGTTTTGCATTTTGAGGGCCTGTTGCTCAAACGCCAAATTGGTCGAGAAGTTTTGGACGGTGAATGTTCCGAACTGGAGACGCTCAATGGTGAGAGTCTGTCCTTTCCGGGAAAACGATTTGAGTTGAGCAATCCGGTCGGACGGCTGAAACGTCTTTTTCGGCGGAGACGTGAGTCCATCCGGTTTCCAGGCCAATGATTTTCTGAGTTGTATTCCACCGTTCATGTCATGCAGTTCCGTGCCATCACGAGTCAGGGAGAGTCTTTCGGCGCCGATTTCGACAGCGGCGTCCAGGTTCCCTTGTTCTTTTTTAAGCAAGGACAGGGCGACGAGAGCCTTTCCGTCCCCCTTGATCCCCAAGGGTTTCAAGGCTTCTTGGAAGGTCTCCACATCCAGACTCAGGCGGGTTTGCAGTTGGGTGAAAAGTTTCGCCAATTGGGTGCCACGGGGTGATGTGGAGGACAGAAGCTCGCGCAGGCCTACCACTGCGCCTTTGAGGGAAAGATCCACGCCTTTGGACGTCATATGGATCGGATCAATCTGGATTTCATTGAGATCTGGAGACACGATGCTGACGTGGAGAGAGGTGTCGGACAATTCCCTGATCGGGAGGGTGTCCGGCAAGTGAATTCCATTGAGGGTCAAATCAGTCGTGAGTTGGGTCTGAGGTGTCGCGTTCGGGGAATAGGCCACCGTCATGGTGCCGTTGCCCCCCTGCACCTGATATCCCGCGACAGCTCCCTCTAGATCCCGCAGCGTGAGTTTTCCATTAACTCCCAACGGCAGGGTCAATTGTTTGAGATCAGCGGCCTGGGGAATTTTTCCCGTGGCTCGCAGGGCCAGGCTGATCCGTCCTTGTGGATTGATCTCCTCGACTCCCTTCATCAGTGGTCCCGACAGATGCGGGAGAAGGTTGCCCACATGGAAAAGGGGAATCTGAAGATCCACATCAAATTGTTGCTTCGCCTGCATAAACCGGCCCTTCAAGCCCATATCTACTATCTGTTCGCTGGTCAGTCGCAGGCTCTCCAATACGTAA